>JBBPZF010000774.1:0-2551 GCA_038199105.1 Chitinophagales bacterium
CATGTGGATTTACCTGATGCGAAGTTTAATGTAGCAAGGTAAAACCAAATAACTTCATTGTGCTGTTTCAATTTCTACTATTCTAATATTGTCTTTTAAGTCATAACCAGGTAAATACAAAGCGTTGCTGACAATAGTTGTATTAGTTGCTCCTCAATCCAAACAATGACTTCTAAACCTAAAAAACCAATCATTTCAACTTATAAGCTTTCACCGCATTTTGATTTACACCAAAAAGTAACACGTTGTTTATAGGTAGCACACTTCTCACATCTCCTTTTATATTGAAACCGGAAAGCTCCTGGCTGATATAATCAAAGTTTCCTTTGCCGTTTCCCCGCAAAAGTATTCCATAGTTTGCATCGCTTTTTCCAAAACGAAGACGGCCATGATTAATGTTTCCACATAAAAGCAAATCTAAGTTTCCGTCTTTGTTATAGTCTAAGGCAGTGATGGTAAATACGGGAGAAAATTGTGCCTGCATGGGCAACGTTTTTTTATGAAATTTTCCATCTGCAGCAAATTCAAAAATGCTGGTGCTTAAATCATTTGCGTGAAGCTGCTTTGCATCTTTCAGTTCATCTTCCGTGAAAATATCTTTTATCCCTGCATCTGCATAACTTTTAAAAGTAGGGAACCTTGTATGCGTCACGGGAAGCTGGTTAATCATTTCATCACGTGTTACATAAGGGTAGCTTTTATGCTGGATATAAAAGCAAAGAACCGGGTCAACAGTGCCGTTATTGTCAAAATCTTTATAATATAAATCGGCTGGCTCTTTATCGCTTACCCGGCATTGGGAATTTAATCCAAAATTGCCAATGACGAGATCAGGTCTGCCATCATTGTTCAAATCGGTTACTAATAATTTATTCCACCATCCGCTGTAATCTTTATCGAAATAATCTTTTGTTTTATTTTCAAGATGACCATTTACATTAATGAAAATGCTAAGAGGCATCCATTCACCTACAACTATCAAATCTTTTCTGCCATCATTATTTAAGTCTATCCAGGCTGCATCTGTAACCATTCCAATTTTTTGCAAGTCGGGGGCCAATGCATCTATATTGTTTTTAAAATGCCCTTTGCCGTCATTGATTAGTAAATAGCTAAGTGGAGTTTCGGGATAGCGCCCGGGAACCACTCTGCCTCCAACAAATATATCAGGGTAACCGTCACCGTTAGCGTCTGCAACTCTTGCACAACTTGTGCTTGTATGCATTACCGGTAGTGCATCTGTATTTTTTATAAAGTTTCCTTTGCCATCGTTTAGATAAATCCTATCCTGCAGCAAATCATCTTCCGGCATATAATTATCGTTGCCTCCGCTGCAAACGTATAAATCCATAAAGCCATCACCATTCGCATCAAAAAATACGGCATCAACGTCTTCACTCATTTTATCGGCATCAAATGCCAGTTCTTCTTTTTTAATGAACTGTGCGTTTTTTTGCTGAAGATATAATGAACCCGGTTGCCCGTTTCCACCGCCGGCAAATACATCTTCAAGCCCATCTTTGTTTACATCGGCTTTCGTAAGACATGGGCCAAAAAACGACAATGGATTTACTAATAAAGACTGCCGTAAAAAATCATTTACCGTGTTTGATTGGTCTGCAAAATTTATGGGTGATGTTACTTCGTGGAAGATGGGTGACGCCGGCTGGTGGCTATGGTACAAAGAGCCGGCATCCTTTTCATTTAAGGTGATAAATTGATTTGCCTTAATATGTGTTACAATTTGTTGTTTTCCACCTAACCAAATTATACGCAATGAATCTACTTCGTTATCATTTCCCAACCCAAAATGTAGCACGGGCGACACGCTTGATTGAAACCCTCTTGAAGGCATTTGTTCCAGGAACTGCTTTTTGCCATTTGTATAGATACTTACTTTGGCGCCGATGCCTTGTGTATTAGCGCTTGTACCCTTCAATGTTATTTCCAGGTAATTGGTTTTTAGCTGTTTGTTCGTTTCATTTTCATAAATAAATGCCGGCTGGTTAATATTGTTGGTTATTAAATCCAGGTCACCATCATTATCTAAATCGGCATACACAGCGCCGTTGCTGTTGGATGGAATATTAATACCCCATTTTTTACTAACATCCGTGAAGGTGAGGTCGCCATTGTTTTTAAATAAATAATTGATAACGTTGGATGCAGGCATGCTGTCTATCAATCGCAGCACATCGCTTTTCTCTAACTTCTGGCTACTTTTTATATATTCATTCATGTACTTTATAAAATCCAAATTGGTATAATCCCGCAGGTATCCATTTGTTATAAAAAGATCTTTCCATCCATCATTATCATAGTCTGCAAATAATGGAGACCAACTCCAGTCAGTATTGGAGATGCCCGCTAACTGGCCTACTTCACTAAAAGTGCCGTTTCCATTATTTACCTGCAGCATGTTCCGCATATACTGGTAATAAAATCCTGACTGAACGGCTAAATCAAACTTGCCATAATTATCCGGCGACACTAATAATTTTTGCCGGTGGTTATCTTCGGGCAGCATGTCTAAGCTAAAAATATCCTGCAG
>JBBPZF010000775.1:0-8351 GCA_038199105.1 Chitinophagales bacterium
GGAGCAATCGAATCAGCACACAGAACGGTTGTACAAAAAAGAATGAAACAATCTGGTCAAAGATGGAGTAGTGCCGGTGCACAAAACATGCTCAATCTTAGAGTAACTGACATGAATGAAAAGTGGGATAACGTTATACAATTAGCTAAAACAAATTTTAAATTGAAAAAGATTGCATAGCGCGACAATTTGGGATGCACCCTATAATTCTGCTTTTATAAATAAATCGATCTCACTTTCTTCCAAAATTACTTTTCTTTGTTTTTAATGGACATGGACATCAGCCTTAATAAATATATCAGCGACACTGGCTTCTGCAGCAGGAGAGCCGCCGATAAATATATTGAAGAGGGCCGTGTGATTATTAACGGCAAAGATGCAAAGAAAGGAAACCGTGTTACAGAAATTGACGAGGTGCTTATTGACGGAACACCTTTAAAAAAGAAGGCTGCGCCCGTTTATATCATGTTGAATAAACCCAAAGGCATTACCTGCACCACCGATCTGAAGGACAAAACCAACATCATAGATTTTATAAATTATAAAACACGCATTTTCCCGGTTGGCAGGCTGGATAAGCTTTCTGATGGTCTAATATTTCTTACCAACGACGGAGATATTGTAAATAAAATTTTGCGTGCAGGCAACGGGCACGAAAAAGAATACGTGGTTACGACAGATAAAATAATCACGCAGGATTTTCTACACCGGATGCGGAACGGTATAAAAATTTCAGGAGCGCTCACTAAAAAATGTTTTGTAAGGCAGGACGCTGAAAAAAGATTTACAATCATTCTTACACAGGGGCTTAACCGGCAGATACGCAAGATGTGCGCTGCGCTTGATTATAAGGTGAGCTCGCTAAAAAGAATTCGTATAATGAATATCAATATTGGTAATTTGCGGCAAGGGCAATGGCGGTATTTTTCCTCAACTGAAATTGAGGAAATCAATAAAAGAATAATCAACAGCAGCAAAACATTCGATAACGAAAGTATGGATGAGTAAGGGGTAAACACAACTATGACTGCAATCTCTGCCGGCGAAGATTGCAATGAAACGATAGCCACATATATAAAAAGAATTAAAACTTTATGACTTTAATTCATCAAATAGCAAAGCACTTCAGGGATGTTTATTTCGGCGGCAACTGGACATCTGTCAATCTCAGAGACATGCTTGCTGATGTAAGCTGGCAGCAAGCCACAACAAAAGTTCAAAACTTAAATAGTATCGCCGTTTTAGTTTTTCATATCAATTATTATGTCGATCCTGTTTTAAAAGTGTTGCAGGGAGGGCCGCTAATTGCCAGTGATAAATTTAGCTTTGATCTTCCACCTATAACCTCTGCGGAAGACTGGCAAAAATTAGTAAGCAAAGCAATGGCAGATGCTGAATTGTTTGCGGGGCAAATTGAACAGTTGGACGAAACGAAGTTGCTTGAAGATTTTGCAGAGCTGAAGTATGGTAATTATTACAGGAACCTGCATGGCATCATTGAGCATACACATTATCACCTCGGGCAAATTTCTCTTATTAAGAAACTTATCAACGAAACGACGCAATAACCACAACCCCCTCGGAACCTGTTTAAATATCCTTCCTAGTACATTCATCAAAAAGAATTCACGGCATTTAGATGCAGATATAATAATTTTAATTATTTCATTTAAGTGACATGTTCCAAAATATTCTCTTTTCTGGTCTCATCAAAATATAACAATGATCAAGGTTGAGCGGGTAGTAAAATATTTTGGCAAAGTAAAAGCGGTTGATGATATTTCCTTTGAAGTAGCGGAAGCTGAAAACGTTGTATTGCTGGGTACCAGCGGCTGTGGCAAAACAACCACCCTGCGCATGATCAACCGCCTTATAGAAACTTCCTCCGGCACAATAGAGGTCGACGGAAAAAATATTAAAAACGTTTCGCCGGAAACGCTGCGCAGAAATATTGGGTATGTGCTGCAGCATAACGGATTATTCCCCCACTATACCATTGCTGAAAATATTGCGATAGTTCCCCGGCTGCTAAAGTGGCCGAAAGATAAAACTGAAAAAAGAACGGCTGAGTTGTTAGAGCAATTGCACCTTCCGCAGGATTATTTGCAACTCTATCCGCAGCAACTGAGCGGCGGCCAGCAACAGCGGGTGGGCCTTGCACGGGCACTGGCGTCGGACCCTCCTGTGTTGCTTATGGATGAGCCGTTTGGAGCGCTTGATGCCGTAACAAGAAGCAGTATTACAAAAGAATTTTCACAGCTTGAAGTGCTGAAAAAGAAAACGGTTGTGCTCGTTACCCATGATGTGCGGGAAGCCTTTGACATGGGCGATAAAATTTTACTGATGGACAAAGGAAAGATAGTGCAGGCAGGCAGCCCTGCAGATCTGTTATTCAGGCCGGCGAATAAGTTCGTGTCTGATTTCTTCGAATCGCAGCAGATGCAACTGGAATTACATACTGTGCTTTTGAATGATCTGTGGGCAAATCTTTCTACTGAAAGTAATAGTGATGATGCTATGAATGTGATAGATGACCACAAAAGTATTTGGCAAGCATTAGATATTTTGTCAAACGGGCGAGGGAAAAATGTCACCATAAAAAATTCAAAAAGCGGGGAAACCCGCTATGCCGGTTACGGCACATTGTTCACTGCATTGAATGCTCTAAAATCAAAAACCGATGAATGAGTCCCGGCAATCATTGTTTGATTTTATGCGGCAGCAATCCGGTAAGATACTGGACCAGGTACTGGCGCACATCGGGCTTACATTTACTTCATTGCTCATTGCCGTAGCGATCGGGCTTCCCTTAGGAATATTTATTGCCAGGAAAAAAAAATTCGCTGCACCGGTGTTAGGTTTCACCGGTGTCTTACAAACCATTCCAAGTATTGCGCTTTTAGGCTTTATGATACCATTGTTGGGCATTGGCCCCAAGCCCGCAATCGTTGCCTTGTTTCTGTATGCCTTGCTGCCTATTGTAAGAAATACATTCACGGGTATTACAGGAGTTGATGCATCAGTAAGGGAGGCAGCAAAAGGAATGGGCATGAGTAGCAGGCAAATACTTACCAAAGTAGAACTGCCTTTAGCCATGCCCGTTATACTCGCCGGTATAAGAACGGCGACTGTGATAAACGTAGGTGTAGCAACGCTTGCAGCTTACATTGCTGCTGGTGGCCTTGGTGAATTTATCTTTGGAGGCATCGCACTTAATAATACGAATATGATTTTAGCAGGAGCAATTCCTGCAGCTCTCCTCGCTATTTTGTTTGATTTTACTTTATCAAAAGTGCAGAAGATGAACCTTAAAAAAATAAGGACGGGCTTCTGGTTGTTACCTCTTTCATTAGTAGTGCTTTCTTCATTTTATCTTTTGCCAAACCTATATGAAAGTAAAATGCTTGCCGGTTTTACACCTGAGTTTATGGGACGCGAAGATGGCTATCTCGGCCTTAAAAAGGTGTATAAATTAAACATCAGGACGGTTGTGATAAGTGATGCCGTAATGTACAAAGCTGCTTATGAAAAGCAACTGGATGTAATCAGCGGCTACAGTACCGACGGCAGGTTAAAGGCTTTCGATCTTGTGGTGCTAAAAGATGACAAAGGAATATTTCCGCCCTACTATGCCGCTCCCGTTATTCGTGAAGACGTGCTGCAAAAATACCCCAAACTCGAAAGCGTTCTCAACCAATTGTCCGGGCATATCAATGATTCCATAATGACCGAATTAAATTATCGTGTTGATTATCTAAAGCAATCGCCTGACAAAGTAGCCAAAGATTTTTTGATGGAACAGAGTTTGTATAAAGAACCGCGAAGTGGAAATGCAGGTACTATAAGGCTTGGCTCAAAAATATTCGGCGAGCAATACATTCTTACTGCCATGTATGCCTTGCTGATAAAAGGAAATACTGATTTGAACGTAGAAACAAAAACAGGATTGGGAGGCACTAAGATTTGCTTCGATGCATTAACCAATAATCAAATTGATATGTATCCCGAATATACCGGCACTGGCTTGCTGGTAATTTTGAAGGCCAACAACGAAGTAGTTTCATCTCTTGGCGGCGATAAAGAGAGAGTGTATGAATATGTGAAGCAGCAATTTAACCGGCAGTATCATTTAAAATGGCTGCAACCAATTGGGTTTAATAATGCGTATGCTTTGATGATGCGCAGAGAACAATCGCAGCGTTTGCACGTTAAAAGTATAAGCGATTTGAAAAATTATATAAACCCTCACCCCAACCCCTCTCCCTAAAGGGACAGGGACAATATCGGAAAACAGTTTTAAAGGATTGCAAAAAATAATTGAAATAAAAAATATGGATTTATTAGAAAAATATAAAGAGGTAAGAAGGTTCAGTGAGGAGATTTGTGCGCCTTTAAAGACGGAAGATTATGTGGTGCAACCCATTGTGGATGTGAGCCCGCCTAAGTGGCACATCGGGCACACGACCTGGTTTTTTGAAACATTTGTTTTAAAGCCAAATATGCCGGATTATAAAGAGTATGATCCTCAATATAATTATGTTTTTAACAGCTATTATGAAACAGTGGGAGCGAGGGTAATTCGCACCGACCGCGGTAACCTTAGCAGGCCTGCTGTGGAGGATGTGTACAAATTCCGCAAATATGTTGATGATGCAATGGAAACCTTTTTACAAAAAGAACCTTCCCCGGAACTGTTCGAAATTATTACGCTCGGCCTGAATCATGAGCAGCAACACCAGGAACTCTTGCGCACAGATATTAAATATATTTTAGGAAATAATCCTTTGTTCCCTGCCTATAATACTAAACCGGGTAATGATGAAAAAGAGACGGTAAAAAGAACGGATGGTTTAGTAAAAATTGATAAAGGCATTTATGAAATTGGGTATAATGGCAACGAGTTTTCTTTTGATAACGAATTAAGCAGGCACCAGGTTTATCTGAATGATTTTAGTATTAATAAAAATCTTGTCACCAATGGAGAATACCTGGAATTTATGAATGCGGGCGGCTATAAAAATTTTAATTATTGGCATGCTGAAGGTTGGGATTGGGTGAAGACAAATAATATTCACGCGCCACTATACTGGCATTTTATTAATAATGAATGGTATCATTATACATACAATGGCTTAGCGCCTTTAGCGATGGATGAAGAAGTTTGTCATATAAGCTTTTATGAAGCTGCCGCGTATGCAGCATGGAAGGGAATGCGCCTGCCCACTGAGTTTGAGTGGGAAATAGCAGCACGGCATTTTGATTGGGGCAAGCGCTGGGAGTGGACGGAAAGCGCTTATCTCCCATATCCCGGTTTCACAAAAGCACCGGGAGCGATAGGGGAGTACAATGGAAAATTTATGGTGAACCAAAAAGTATTGCGGGGCGCTTCTGAAGTTACTTCGCCCAACCACAGCCGCATTACTTATAGGAACTTTTTTCATCCTTACCTAAGATGGCAATATACCGGTTTGAGATTGGTAAAATAATACGTTCTAAGATTTAAAATCAAGAAATGAAACAATTTTTACAGGATGTATTAAAGGGTTTAAATGCCGATACAAAATATTTACAATCGAAATATTTTTACGATAAAAGGGGAGATGAATTGTTCCAGCAAATAATGAATTGCGATGAATATTATCTCACCAATTGTGAGCATGAAATTTTTTCTTCGCAGACGTCTTCCCTGGCTGATATAATAATTGAACAGCATGGAAATTTTGACGTGGTAGAACTTGGCGCAGGAGATGCTACAAAATCTATCTTTCTTTTGAAAGAGCTTGTAAAGAAAAACGCCATCTCGACTTATTTTCCGGTTGACATATCAACTAATATTATAGAGTTGCTGAATGAAAGGCTCCCCGGGCAAATTCCGCAGCTCAATATTCATGGGCTTAACGGTGAATATCTTGACATGCTGGCTTCAGCAAAAAAAATATCAGATAAAATAAAGCTGGTACTGTTTCTCGGTTCTAACATTGGTAATATTTCCCTTGAAGAGGTTCCCGAATTCTGCAAAGAATTGCGCAGCCAGCTTTCCCCCGGTGATATGATGTTGATAGGGATGGATCTCAAGAAAAATCCCAAACAAATATTAGGCGCGTATAGCGACCGCAATGGGTTTACCCGCGAATTTAATCTTAACCTGCTTAGGCGCATCAACAGGGAGTTGGGCGGAGACTTTGATGTGGAAGCGTTTGATCATTATGCAAGCTATGATCCACTGAGCGGCGCTTGCAGAAGTTTTCTTGTTTCTCTTGCCGATCAAAAAGTGACAATAGGTAATGAAGCACCTGTTTCTTTTTCAAAGGATGAAACGATCTTCATGGAGATATCTCAAAAATATACAGTGAGCCAGGCAGATGAGCTTGCTGTAAAAACAGGCTTCATTCCTGTGGGGCATTTTTTCGATAAAAATAAATGGTTTGTTGATGTAGTATGGCGATGCATTTAGTAAAACCATTAATTAACGATTGGAAATTAAAAACTTGGAATCTTTTCGTAATCAATCATCATTCTCCTTTATAAGCATGTTCAGGCTCGCTGGAATAATTTCAGCCTTCACCTTATCAATCTTCCCTTTGAATTCTCCATCTACCTGGAAGTGTGTTGGTTTTTTGGTCTTGATAGAAACTGTTGTAGTCTGTATAATTTCTACTTTTTTCGGGTTAAAGTTTCTGTAACTCAAAAACATTTTAAACAATTGGGCCAGCGAAAATTTTCGCATGATCACTATTTCAAATTTACCGTCATCTATTTTACCATCTGGATTAATAACCGCTCCAGTGCCATATTTACTGGCGTTTGCAATCACAATCATAAAAGCCCTCGTATTAATTTCCTCCTTATCTGTTGATATTTTTGCCTCAACTAATTTTTTATACCAGACAACTTTCAGCACCATTCGCACATAGCCCCACATTCCTCTTAGCCGGCTTTCATCAAAATATTTTATCAGCCTCGCGTTCAGGCCAAAATCAGCAAGATGAAAACATATATCCTTATCATTTATTCTAATAACATCGCAGCATTTAATTGCTCCGTTTACAATTATGTCCATCGCCACCTCCGGCTCTTGAGGAATCTCTAATTCTTTTGCCATACCATTTGCGGAACCTGCCGGCAAAATTCCCATAGCCATACTTGTGCCCAATAATTGTTGTGCAACTAAAGATATGGTGCCATCCCCACCCACAGCTACCACTCGGTCTGGTTGAAATTTTTTAAACCAATAGTTTAGCGAACTTTCATCGCCCTCACCACTTAATACAAAAAACTCAATGATGTGTGAACGCTCTTTAAAGTAATTTCTTATGAGTGGTTCCCAATCAATTTTCTTCTTACCTCCCGATACCGGGTTAAGCACAAATAATATCTTTAAATTTATGGCCTGCTCCATTATATATTTTGAGTTGTAAGATTATGCATAAAACACCAATTGATAAAATAAGAAACACCAATGTTTAAAAAGATAAAGCACAAAATCCTGTTTTTGTTTAAACTTAATAATAAACCGGTAATAAAAGTTTACAGGGGCTATGGTGATTCTGAGAAGATAATTGTGTTTGGACACGTGTTGAAGCTGAGTCCACTGGGTAGAAAGACTTACCGCCAAAGTTGGATAGTGAATATTTTTTCTATGCTTCGCTTGTTTATGGTGAAGCCTTATGCCTGTGCTAAATTGATGATGGAATGGGAGGGTGAAAAATACTATGCAGAAAGCCAGGATGATGGCTTCTTTAGATTTGAGTGGAACCCTGGTGTGAAGCCGGCGGCAGGTTGGTATAAAATAGTTGTTCATTTAACCGACGAAAAATATTCAACAAAGGAAATAACTGGTGAAGGAGAGTTTCACATTCCTTTTAAGTCACAATACACGTTTATCTCAGATATTGACGACACATTTTTAATATCACATTCTTCCAGGCTGCGGCGACGTTTATACGTTTTGTTTACAAAAAATGCACGAAGCAGAAAACCATTTGAAGGTGTAGTAAATCATTACAATTTACTTGCATCTTCAGCTACAGAGGAGAAAGGTGGGAACTCTTTTTTTTATGTATCAAGCAGTGAGTGGAATCTTTATGATTTCATAGTTGAATTTTCTAAAGAAAATCATTTGCCGTATGGTGTGTACTTGTTGAATCAACTAAAACAATTGAGCCAGGTGCTGCTTACCGGGCAAAATAAGCATACCGGAAAATTCACGCGTATCGTGAGAATTATTGAGACCTATCCTAACCTGCAATTTGTGCTCCTCGGGGATGATACACAGGAAGATCCGAATATTTATTTAGCAGTTGCGGAACATTTTCCAAAAAATATTTTTGCAGTGTATATAAGAAGGATAC
>JBBPZF010000776.1:0-3432 GCA_038199105.1 Chitinophagales bacterium
ATGCAATTGATCCCAATTTTAGCGCCTTTTCGAAAGCCTGCCTCAAAAATGAATTTGGTAAAATGGAAGCACTTATTAAACTATTTGTATCAAAGACAAAAAAGTCAGTCATCAGAATTCAATATTTCATTTACTATTTCTTCAGTAAGGCCTCGTTTGGAAAGACGTTCTCCTATTTCGTCCAGCGCTTGCAAAAAATCTTCATCTTTATAACTTTCAGTTACAAAATCAATATCTGCTGCGAATTTTTCAGAAATCACCTTTTTGAATTTAGAAGAAGCCATTTTCCATTTTTTGGCCGTAGTGTCATTCACTTCAATTACAATTCTTTCCATTTTGATAAGTATAAGTTCAATTCAAATTTACAAAAATTAAAAACTTCGGTGAGCGGGTTATTTGCATCAGTTAGAAAGTTGATCACCCCTCAATATTTCCTGAAGAATTTCCTCTGTAAGGCCACGTTCTGCATTGTTTTACCAATTTCATCAAGGTACTTTTTAAAGTCTTCGTTGGAATTTGCCATCAGCTCTTTAGCGAGGCGAATATTTATTTTTTTTAGACATTTTTTCCTTTTTCTGTTGAGAAGAAAGCCGCCATTTTTTACCAGTTGCTTCATCCACTTCAATTTCTATTCGTTCCATTGCAAAGTATTTTATTGTATTCCAAGTTTACAAATATTGACCCTTCAAAAACATAACCATGATAAAAAATTATTTTAAAACCGCATTACGAAACCTCAGGAGAAATAAAATTTATTCCTTCATCAATATTGCAGGATTAAGCATTGGGCTGGCTTGTGCTATGCTTATTCTTTTGTATGTAAAAGATGAGGTAAGCTTCGACCGGTTTCATAATAATGTAGCTAATATCTATCGCGTAGTTACTGATAATAAAGACAAAGACGGCAACAGGCGTAAAGATGGCAATACCGGCTACTACCAAGGGCCGCGATTTGCACAGAATGTACCAGGTATAGAAACTTTTGTCCGTGTGCAAAGCGGCACCAGAGATATGAAAACAGGCGTTGATATTCACCCACAGGATTTGCTGTACGTTGACTCCGGCTTCTTTTCGGTTTTCTCTTTTCCTCTCATAAGCGGCAATCCAAAAACATGTTTAAAAGAACCGCACTCCATTGTTATCTCTGAAGAGATGGCAAAAAAGCAGTTTAATACAACAGACGCAATTGGCAAAACTATAATGCTAAAAGATGATAGTGTGTTCGTACCGTACCAGGTGAGTGCCGTTGCAAAAAAAACACCCCAAAACTCTTCTCTCAAATTTGATATCCTGTTGCCATTCAAAATTGATCCGGGCGAAGCTGTTGACAATGAAGACTGGTTCAATTTTTTCCTCAACACGTTTGTTGTACTAAATCCTAATGCTAATGTTGCACAGGTAGAGAGACAGATGCAGAAGTTTTACATGGAAGATTCCAAAGAAGGCCGAAAAGTAATGTCGGAAAAATATGGCGATATTGTTGGAGACACCCGTTATCTGTTACAGCCATATACCGCCATGCACATGAGCACAGAACTGCCTTCGCAAAACGGTTTAAGCGACGCAAGTAATCCCATGTACTCTTACATACTTTCCGGTATTGCTTTATTTATACTGCTCATAGCGTGTATCAATTTTGTAAATCTTACAGTAGCACGTTCTGTAAAAAGAGCAAAAGAGATTGGTATACGTAAAGTAGTTGGTGGCGAAAGAAAACAATTAATTTTTCAATTCCTTGGCGAGTCATTCTTTCTTTGCATCATTGCTTTTTTGCTGGCTATTGCTATTGTTCAACTTATCTTACCGGTGTTTAATGGTCTTGCTAACAAGGCGCTTTCCCTTTCTTATTTATTTGATGTAAAACTGATAAGCGGTTATTTAATTCTCTTCCTCGTTACCGGGTTTTTAGCGGGCTTCTACCCTGCCCTGGTCTTGTCGGGTTATAAGCCGGTGGATACGTTGTACAGCCGTTTTAATCTTACAGGAAAAAATTATCTTCAAAAATCACTGGTGATTCTGCAGTTTACTCTTGCTTCTTTCTTAATTATTGCCACGTTCGTAATGTATGCGCAATTTAATTTTCTCACCAAAGAAAAGTTAGGTTATGACGATAGCAATCTCGTGATAGTAAATAAACACCAGGTGAAACACGGCGAAGCTGCCCGATTCAGAAATGAATTAATGAAAGATAGAAACATAACTGATGTAGCCGCAAAGAATGGCGGTACGATGGGCACTTCTGCCAAAAACAGCAGTGATTCTATTATACAATTTGAATATGAAACGGTAAATGAATCATACATTCCCTTATTAAAAATACCGGTCGTGCAGGGTAGAAATTTCTCCGCAGAATTTCCTAATGATTCCACCAACTCAGTTATAGTAAACGAAGAATTTGTGAAGAAGGCCGGCTGGAAAAATCCAATTGGGCAGGTTGTTAATTTCTGGTACAGGAATGAAGTGTATCATGTAATTGGCGTTGTAAAAAATTATCATTTCGCTTCATTAAATGAAAAGATAGGCACCCAGTTATTTACTATGAAGAATGATAATTCTTATGGGGCATTTGCCATTAAAATAAAACCAGGCAGCGATGCGGCAAGCCTGAAATATATACAAGCGACATTCAAAAAGTTTTTTCCAATAAGCCCTTACTCATACGTATTTAAAGACCAGCAAAACTTAAAGAATTATGAAGCGGAAGCCAAGTGGAAACAGATCATGTTCTTCAGTGCAATACTTACCATTTTTATTTCATGCATAGGTCTGTTTGGCTTATCAGTTTTATCCGCAGAAAAAAGAACCAGGGAAATTGGCATACGCAAAGTGTTGGGCGCTTCCATAAATAATGTAGTAACTATCCTTTCAAAAGACTTTGTAAAACTGGTAATTATTGCATTACTTATAGCAGTGCCATTAGCGTGGATGGCTGCTAATAAATGGCTGGAAAATTATCCATACCGAATTACGCTAAGCTGGCCAACGTTTGCGCTTGCAGGTGTTCTTGTAATTTTTATAGCAATCGCCACAGTAAGTTTCCAGGCAATAAAAGCAGCATTGGCAAATCCTGTGAAGAGTTTGAGAACGGAATAAAGAAAAAAAATCAGCAGGATAATTTATAAGAAAATCTTAGTGCATCATGTTCAAGAATTATTTAAAAATCGCGTGGAGGAGTTTATGGAAACACAGTTGTTTCATTCATTAATATTTTTGGGCTGGCCTTAAGCGTTGCTGTTTGTATGCTCGTAATGATAGAGCTTAAAGATGATCTTAGTTATTACCTCTTCCCCTGGCTATTCGTAGAAACACTAAGTTAAAAATAACCGCTATACTTAGTTTGCAACTAAATATCTAACAAAACCGAACACTCATCGTATCAAAACCGAACACTACACCACCAGGAACAATCATAAACTCCTAAGAATCAAAACA
>JBBPZF010000777.1:0-3342 GCA_038199105.1 Chitinophagales bacterium
CATTGATCTCATCGGTGGTATAAGTGTTTGCAACATTGGTCACGGTAATAAAAAGGTAATCGGTGCAATAAACAAGCAGATAAATGATTACCTGCATGTGATGGTAAATGGTGAACTTGTTTTATCTCCGCAAACACGATACGCAGAATTACTTACCAATAATTTACCCGCTTCTCTTAACTCCGTTTTCTTCACCACATCCGGTACAGAAGCAACAGAAGGCGCCATGAAGCTTGCCAAGAGGATAACTGGCCGCTCACAGATTGCTGCCTTCAAAAATAGTTATCATGGAAGTACACAAGGTGCTTTGAGTATTATCGGTGATGAATACTGGCGCAATGCTTTCAGGCCGTTGCTGCCAGGTATTGTTCATCTTGATTTTAATTCATTTGACAGTCTTGATAGTATAACAGAGCAAACTGCCTGCGTGGTTGCAGAAACGATACAAGCGGAAGCAGGAGTAATTGTACCTGCGAAAGAATGGATGCAAGCGCTTCGGAAAAAATGCAATAACACCGGCGCATTGCTTATACTTGATGAAATTCAATGCGGCTTCGGCAGAAATGGAACACTTTGGGCCTTTGAGCAATTTGACATTGTACCTGATGTATTGCTTTTGGGCAAAGCGCTTGGCGGAGGAATGCCGTTGGGTGCATTCATCGCCGATAAAAAGTTAATGGATAGCCTTACAAATAATCCGGTGCTTGGGCACATAAATACATTTGGCGGCCATCCTGTTTGTTGTGCAGCGGGCCATGCTGCTATGCAGGTTTTGTTACAGGAAAAAATAATAGAAACAGTTTTTGAAAAAGAAAAATTTTTCCTTGAAAATCTGCAATCTTCAAAAATTAAAAGCATAAGAAGTAAAGGCTTAATGATTGCACTTGAGTTTGAGAATTTTGAAGAAAATAAAAAAGTAATTGACTTACTTATCGCTAATGGCATTTTTACCGATTGGTTTTTATTTGCTCCACAATGCTTAAGAATAGTACCGCCACTTACTATTACAGATGCTGAAATCGCAGCTGCATGCGAAAGCATCAAAAAGGTGCTTAGCAAGTTATAAACTTTTATCTCTGAGGCGATGGTTCTTCTTAGTTCAAACTTATTTCCCGTTCATTTTATTGCTGCGGGAAGATCGAGAACATAATCTTAATACCATAAATTTTTGGATAGATAATGTGTGTTGGATTGATATTGTTTCATGCAGTATTACAGTTTCATCATAAAAAAAATACCCGGCTCAATTGATAAGCCGGGTAATGCCTTATAAAAAAATATTCAATTAAAAATCAAGCCCCATGCTGAAATAATAAATTGGCTTTCCTCTAAAGAAACCATTCATAGGCCAGCCGGCATCAAATTTTAAAAAGTAGCCAAGCAGTGTACTCCTTGCACCAAAACCATAGCCGCCAAGGAAGGGGCCGATACCGGGCGCCTTAATATTTATTTGCACTGTCGGGTCAGCAGGATCAACATACGTTATAGAAGGGCGGCCAATTTTATCATAAGCACCGTTCCATGCAGAACCAAGATCAATAAACTGTATTAACTGAAAATTTCTGACGAACGCATTGTTGATGGGCTTGCTAAAAAGTGTTGTAAATACCGGCAACCGGAATTCACTATTTATCACGGCAGAATTATTTCCGTTTGCCGCATTCTGAATAAATCCGCGAAGGTTAACAGCCAGCGATTGAAACGCGTAATCTGCATCAGGATCGGGCTTGTTATTCGGGTTGAAGTAACGATAGCTTTGCACCCCGTTTTTATCCTTTACATTACTTCCAAACATGAACCACTGATCTACGCCGCCAAGATAATAGATGAGCTTTTGGTTGCCCCAGCTAAAGTCTCCGGCCACTCTGCCTGCCCATATAAAATTGCGATAGATGGGATAGTAGGCCCTTGCATCGAAACCTGCATTGAAAGTAAACTTCCCTTCACCAACCTGTATTTTACTTATTTGCGAGTTCCAATCTATATAGGCTTTGTACCTTATTCCATTCCAGATATTTTGTGCGGGGTTTAGTGTATTGTCATATACATATTCTGCGTGAAGAAGGCCGTAAGTTTTAGACCTGTCCGGAGTGGTGAGATCATAGAATGAAGTCGTAACTACTTTATCTTTCCTAACGCCGGCGCTTACACGCACACTTTTTGTGACGTCAAACGGATAACTGATAGTTGCCTGGTATAAGTTAGAAAACAATTTTCCAAGATATGGAGAAGTGCCATCATCAAAGGAAGTCTGCACATTCCTGTAATACGTCAAGCCCCAATCTATTCTTTTTCTTAAATTGGTGAATTGAAAAAGCCAGTCGTTATCTTTTAAGTTTGAAGAAATGCGTACGCCGCCGGATACCTTAATGTCTTCCATAATGTCTGCTACGCCCAGCCTGATCATTCCATTCAGGCCATTATTAGAAGTTAGTGAGATGGGCCCTGAGCCTCCCTGGTATAACTGGTATCTTGTTCCCAACACATTATTATTAAATCCCGCAACAATATAATCGGTTGAGAACTTCAGGGGTTTATAGGGAAATAGCTTTGCGTTAGCCAACACACCGGTTTCATCCTGGCTTATACCGGGATAGTTTTTTGCTGAATCTGGTTTTTCATTTTTAAACTCGTTTTGAAAAACATCTTCCTGCTTATCAGGCTTTTCAATCGGAGCAGCAGTAGTTGTTTCCTGTCCATTTGAAATCCTGTCTAATTCCAGGAGCCGCTTCATGTAAGCAGTTGGTGGAACTGAAACGTTTCTCCGTCGCAAAGTATTTTCATCAATCTTAAGCTTATACAAAATCTTGTCATCGCTTTGGCGGGTCACTTCACTTACTTGGTTATTGTCTCCCGCTTCCCTTGTTTCAAGAAGGCTGCTTTCATAATTGGTTAAGGGAAACACGTATGCGAAATCATTAGTTACTGATACCACCGCAACGGAATCAATGTCTGATTTGTGGTAAACTTTTAAAATGGAATCAACTTCATTTTCTGTAGGATTACGCAGTATATCGTCGCCTATAAGCACCATTGTATCCAGCCCTTCTCTTTGCGTGGTAAAAAAACCTGCAAAGCGGTTGCCAACGCCATTTTCATCGCTTACAAATGTGAAGTGATTAGTATTGTATTGCGTGGGAAAGCGGGCATTGCCAAATTTTTGATTACTCAATTGATTAATCTGGTTAAGCCCCGGCTTATTGGTAGCGAAGTCTGTTATTAAAAAGATGTTGAAATTATGATTTAGTGTAGATGTATCAGAACCCTTTGCTCTTGCGGAAGGACGGTTACTCGAAAAGATTATTCCATCCTTATTCGGAAATGCAACAAATGAAGGATCAA
>JBBPZF010000778.1:0-8685 GCA_038199105.1 Chitinophagales bacterium
ATTTTCACATCGTACATCACACATCTCACATCTCACATCTCACATCGTACGTTGTATTTCTCCCATTGTACGTCGCACGTTTAACATCGTAAGTTTCGATTATTTATATTTGCGACAAATTTAATTCATGCAAAAGGACACAGTAGTATTTGATATAATTAATAAGGAACTAAACAGGCAAAGGGGGGGGATTGAATTAATCGCTTCCGAAAATTTTACTTCACTACAGGTGATACGGGCTATGGGCACAGTGCTCACTAATAAATATGCAGAAGGTTATCCGGGCAAAAGATACTATGGGGGCTGTGAGTTTGTAGATGAAACAGAGCAACTTGCTATTGACAGGGTGAAAAAGATCTTTGACTGTGAGTATGCAAATGTACAACCACATAGCGGCGCCCAGGCAAATGCGGCTCTAATGCTGGCAATCCTCCAACCGGGCGATAAAATCTTAGGGCTGGACCTAAGCATGGGAGGGCATCTTACGCATGGATCGCCGGTGAATTTTTCGGGTAAATTATATGAAGCGCATTTCTACGGTGTAAAAAAAGAAACGGGGCTCGTGGATTATGAAATGCTGGAAGAAAAAGCAAGAAAGGAAAAGCCGAAGCTGATCATTTGCGGCGCCTCAGCCTATAGCCGCGATTGGGATTATGAACGCATAAGAAAAGCTGCCGATGAAGTTGGCGCTTTTGTGTATTGCGATATGGCACATCCTGCAGGCCTTATTGCCAAAGGGCTTTTGAAGTCGCCATTCGACCATTGCCATTTTGTAACATCTACCACGCACAAAACTTTGCGCGGCCCACGCGGTGGAATTATTTTAATGAAAAAAGATTTTGAAAATCCTTTTGGCGTAAAAGATAATAAAGGAAATTTGAGAATGATGAGCCACCTTCTTGACATGGGTGTTTTTCCCGGTACACAGGGCGGCCCACTCGAGCATGTGATCGCTGCCAAGGCGGTTGCTTTTGGTGAAATACTTACGGATGAATTTACAGATTATGCAAAGCAAATACAGGTAAATGCGCAGGCCATGGCAAAAGCTTTTAACGCAAGAGGCTATGACCTTATAAGTGACGGCACAGATAATCACTTGATGCTTATTGATCTTCGCAATAAAAATATTACCGGCAAAAAAGCGCAGGAAACACTGGACAAAGCAAGCATCACACTTAATAAAAATTCAGTACCGTTTGATGATAAAAGCCCGTTCGTTACTTCGGGCATACGGGTAGGGGTACCCGCAATTACTACAAGAGGTATGAAAGAAAACGACATGGAAGAAGTAGTGTCTCTTTTAGATAAAGTGCTGATGAATACTGATGATGAAAAAATTGTTTCATCTGTAAAAAAGGAAATCATTGAGTTGATGAAAAACTTCCCATTGTACCCGGAATTGTAGTACGCAAAAAATAATTGCTATAAATATAGAATAACTTGCAACCTGTAATGCGACTTACTAAAAAGGAAATATCAACAATTAAAAAAAACATTTCCCGCTTTGATACGGAAGCAAAAATTTATTTATTTGGCTCCAGGGTGAATGACGCCGCAAAAGGCGAGGATATTGATATCCAGGTAATTTCAGATAAGATCGGATTTGCTGAAAAGATAAAAATAAGGACGGGAATATTTAAAGAGATCGAAGAGCAAAAACTGGATATTGTAGTTAAAAAAGATTTTACTGATGTCTTTGTTCAAATGAAAAAACCCGATTTGCAATACCTGTAAAAAAGACACTTCAATACTTAGAAGAAAATTTTAAGCAAGCGTTTTCAGGCATTCTTCTTTATTAATTGAAATTCTGCAAAATGCCCAAAAATATTCCGGGAAATTCTATACAGATTGATTTGAAACTATAAAATATTTTATGATACAACGTGTACAAACAATATGGATGATCTTAGCGGCAATCGCTGTTTTTCTCACATTAAAATTTTCTTTTTACAGTGGCACGCTTGCTGTTGACAACACCTATCATGCATTGATGGCTACGGATAATTTTTTTCTGCTGATTCTTACCAGCGCCCTCGGTACGGGAGTTATTATAAATATCTTTTTGTTCAAACACCGAAGTGTCCAATTCAGAATAATCATGTTTGGCCTGCTGGCAGAATGCCTAATTATTTTTCTCTACATAAGAGAGACCAACAAATTTTCCAACGGTAACTTCAGCCTTTGGGCTTCCCTTCATTTGCTGATAATTCTGTTTCTCATTTTTGCTGCAAGGGGAATCTATAAAGACTCAAAACTTATAAAAGAGAGTAACAGGCTGAGGTAGTTTATACTATTTTCTAAAAACATTTTTGCGAATACAAACGTGCGAACCATCTTTGCACGCTCATGAACGATAGCCCAAATAAACATGCGCCACTGGCAACAGTAATAATTGCATTTGCAATTGTTTATATCGTTTGGGGCTCCACTTACTTTTTTATACAAGCTTCCGAAAGGGGTTTCCCACCGTTTCTTTTAGGAGCGTTGCGCTTCTTTGCGTCGGGCTTTCTTTTGCTTGCGTGGTGTGCATTGAAAAAATATCCCCTGGTATATTGGCCGCAAATAAAGACGTCGTTTATAGTTGGCAACCTCTTATTGTTTATTGGCAATGGTGCTATTATATGGGCCGAAGTAACGCTTCCCAGTTCCTTTGTTGCCGTGCTGGTTTCTGCAGCGCCAATATGGTTTGTACTTTTTGATGCAAGGAACAGGAAAGCTAATTTTAATAACAAGTATATCATTACCGGCATTACCACCGGTTTTCTCGGCGTTATTCTTTTATTTGGCGAAAAATTATTTTCCAAATTTTCTCCCGGCAGCAATACAGTACAGTTTATTTCTTTAGCAGTGATTGTCATTGGAAGCATCTGCTGGTCTGTTGGTTCTTTATATTCAAAATATAATGCCAGCGGACATACAATGGTGGGCGCTTCATGGCAGATGATTTTTGCTGCATTATCATTTTCGATTTTGTCAGTTTGCACCGGTGAAGTGAATCATTTTCATTTTTCTGAAGTTCATTTGCGAGCATGGTTATCCATTATATACCTGGTTACTATGGGATCGCTTGCAGGCTACAGCGCTTATATCTGGCTGCTGGAGGTAAGGCCTGCCACACAGGTAAGCACTAATTCATACGTGAATCCTGTTGTCGCCGTATTGTTAGGTGTCTTCCTTGGTGGCGAAGCAATTGATATGCTGCAAACAGTAGCTTTAGCCATCATCTTACTTAGCGTCTTTATTATTAATTACGAAAAGTATAAAGGCAAATAAAAAATTCCTTCGATAAAATATTTGCTTTACAAATGTTGTAAGTTTTAATAGCTTATTGCCAATCTCTTTTCAATTCAGAAAGTCGCAATACACCCTTGAGAATGTCATAAACACACTGCATAAATAAAGATTTTCGATATTACTTTTATACCTGTAATCAAAATTTAAAAGAAATGAAAAATAAAATGTATCCATGCTTATGGTTTGATGGAAATGCAAAAGAAGCAGCAGATTATTATTGTTCCGCTTTTGAAAGTCCATCCATCACTTCCGAAAATCCCTTAGTGGTTATTTTCGAATTAGATGACTTTCAATTTATGGGATTGAATGGTGGGCCGGCATTCAAAAAAAATTCTTCCATTTCGTTTTTTGCTTCTTGCGATACCGATGAAGAGATTGATAAAAAATGGAAACACTTGTCAGCCGATGGCAGCGTAATGATGGCCCTTGATAAATATCCGTGGAGTGAAAAATACGGATGGTGCCAGGATAAATTTGGTGTGAATTGGCAACTGATGATGAGCAATAACAATGAACAAAAAATAGTGCCTGCATTAATGTTCACACAACAGCAAGCCGGCAAAGCTGAAGAAGCTATTAATTTTTATACGGATGTTTTTTCCAAACAAAACGGATCACCAAAAAGTGCGGAAGTAAAAATCATCAGCCGCTATGAAAAAGGTGAGCACGATGTGGAAGGTTATATTAAACATGCGCAGTTTACTTTAAATGACCAGTTGTTTGCCGCAATGGACAGTTCCGGGGCGCATAATTTTACGTTTAATGAAGGCGTGTCAATAGTAGTGCCTTGCGAAACGCAGGAAGAGATAGATTATTTCTGGAACAAGCTGAGCGAAGAAGGAAACGAGTCACAATGCGGCTGGCTGAAAGATAAATTTGGTGTTTCCTGGCAGATTGTACCCTCAGTGCTTGGTAGGCTGATGAGTGATCCCACACGCAGAGAAAAAGTAATGCAGGCTTTTATGCAAATGAAAAAATTTGATATAAAAAAGATAGAGGAGGCCTAATATAAAGCCTTCATTTTTAAAAATATTATTTTATGAAAATTGCTGCAGCAGCCAACGTGAATGGATATATCAGCATGTTTCCAAAATACGCTCAAAAAGTTTTAGAGCAGGTACGCGATACAATTAAAAAGCTGTACCTGCATCTGAAGAAGCATAAGCTATGCAATGCCGGCTTATAAGTTAAATGGCAAACCGCTTGTTTACTTCGCAGGTTATGAAAATCACGTTGGCCTATATGCTACACCATCCGGACATGCTGCATTTGAGAAAGAGTTGTCTGAATATAAACAGGGCAAAGGCTCGGTGCAATTCCATTAGACGAACCGATGCCTTTAGATTTAATAAAAGAATTGTAAAGTTCCGGGCCGGGGAAACGAAGAAAAAGAAAAAAATTTTCTGTCATTACTCAGCGCTCCGGCGAGGCGTGCATTAGAAAATTATGGTATAAAAACCTTACAAAAATTACCAAGCACAGTGAAACAGAGGTTATGAAATTTCACGGTGTTGGAAAAACTACGATACCCATTTTGCAAAAAGCTTTAAAAGAAAAAGAGCTTGCTTTCAGAAAGGAAAAGAATATTTCTAAAAAGATAAAAAATATACCACTCGAAGAGTGAAATATTTTATTGTTAATTTCTATCAAGACCGAAACAACTATTACAAATATTTTCCCGTAAAACTTTCTTTCACATTCTTCAACCCCGCCGGAATGCCAGCGTACACAAGATTTCCGCCACCATCACCCGCTTCGGGGCCAAGGTCTATTATCCAATCGGCAGATTTTAAAACATCGGTATTATGCTCGATAACCAGGATAGAATGCCCCTGCTCGATCAAGGCCTTAAACGAAGTCAGTAATTTTTTTATATCATGAAAATGAAGGCCTGTAGTCGGCTCATCAAAAATAAAAAGCAGGTTGCCCTGTCCACTTCCTTTACCAAGAAAAGACGCCAGCTTTACCCGCTGCGCCTCTCCCCCGCTTAATGTATCAGATGATTGGCCAAGCTTTATGTATCCTAAGCCAACATCACTCAGCGGCTGAATTTTTTTGGCAACATCTGCTCCCTTAGCCTCACTTTTTTTACCACTTTCTTCTTCCACGCCAAAAAAATCAATGGCATCATCCACACTCATATCAAGCACATCATAAATATTCTTTTCATGATAAGTTACTTCCAGCACTTCCTGCTTAAATCTTTTACCACCGCATACATCACATATCAAATGCACATCTGCAAGGAACTGCATCTCTACCACTTGCTCTCCTTCGCCTTTACAAGCATCACATCTTCCACCATCTACATTAAAAGAAAAATGCTTTGGCTGATATCCACGCATTTTACTTAGGGGTTGCTTACTAAAAAGATCTCTTATTTCATCATAAGCTTTTATGTAAGTGACCGGGTTGCTGCGTGAAGATTTTCCAATTGGATTCTGGTCAATCATTTCTACCTGCGATATATAATCTATATCGCCGGTGAGCCCTTTGTTAATCCCAACTTTTTCTGCAAACTCACCTTTTATTTTTTTTAATGCGGGGTACAAAATTTGTTTTACTAAAGTGGTTTTGCCGCTACCACTTACGCCGCTTATCACACACAACACATTCAAGGGAAATATTACATCAATATCCTGCAAATTATTTTGCCTGGCGCCATGAACAGTTATTGAACGGTTCCATTTGCGCACATGCTTCGGTGGCTCTATAGATAATTCGCCTTTTAAATATTTGCCGGTAAGACTTTCCGGATGATTGATGATTGCATCATAATCGCCTTCTGCAACTACTTCTCCACCCAGGTGGCTGGCGAATGGCCCCATATCAATTATATGATCTGCATGCCGCATCATGCTTTCATCATGCTCTACCACCACCACTGTATTTCCCATATCCCGCAAATTTTTCAACACGGAAATAAGCCTTTCTGTATCTCTTGAATGAAGGCCAATAGAAGGCTCATCTAAAATATACAATGAATTCGTAAGGTTGCTGCCAAGGCTGCGAGTGAGTTGTATGCGTTGGCTTTCGCCGCCACTCAAAGAGTTGGCAAGCCGGTTGAGCGTAAGATAACCAAGGCCCACATCCAGCAGCGTTTGCAGGCGATTATTTATTTCAATTAAAATACGTTTCGCAACCGTAAGATCATAATCGGACAAATCAATTTCTGCAAACCATTTCTGCAAATCTTTTACTGGCATTTCGCAGAGCTCTCCGATGTTATGGTGATTCACCTTTACATACAATGCCTCTTTACGAAGACGATAGCCATTGCATTCAGGACAAAGCGTTCGCCCCCTGTACCGGCTAAGTAAAACCCTGTATTGTACCTTATATAAATTTTGTTCTACTTCTTTAAAGAATTCATTCAACCCCGAAAAATATTCATTGCCTGTCCAGA
Organism: Chitinophagales bacterium; assembly: GCA_038199105.1. Lineage (GTDB taxonomy): Bacteria > Bacteroidota > Bacteroidia > Chitinophagales > Chitinophagaceae > Ginsengibacter. The sequence continues at coordinate 6,701 of JBBPZF010000778.1, forward strand.
GTAAATTATATTGCGCTGTAGTCAAATCCATTATCGGCTTGTGTACCGGAAAATCAAATCTTCGTGCAACACGAATAAGATTCTCTTTCCACTGCCCTAACTTTTCACCTCGCCATGGGGCAACACCATTTTCATACACGCTCAGTCTTTTATCAGGCATCACAAGATCAGGATCTATGCCAAGTACCAGGGAGAAGCCACCACATACCGGGCAGGCGCCATAAGGATTATTAAACGAAAATAAATTGGGAACAGGCTCTTCAAACTTTATTCCATCAAGTTCAAACTTATTTGAGAAATGCAAAATTTCTGTTTCGTTTATTTCAAGTATCACTTCACCTTCTCCTTCGTAAAAAGCGGTGGTAACGGAGTCGGATATACGATGATCGTCATCCTCATCAAAATCTTTTACGAGAAGACGATCAACAAGAACATAAGGCGTTTTATGGGTAAATAAAGAAGAAAGACTTTTTTGATCCTGTATATCTTCAATTCTTATAATCTCTTTATCAAGGTAAATTCTTGAAAAGCCTTTCTGCATTAAAATACTCAGTTCCTCTTTTACATTCCTGCTATGATGCTGCTTAAAGGCAACCAACAATAAAATCTTATCGCCTTTTTTACATTCCTTTATTGCTTTTATCACGTCACCCACATCGTCCTTTTTTACTTCTCTTCCGGAAACAGGTGAAATCGTTTTTCCCACACGTGCAAACAACAGTCGCAGGTAGTCGTATATTTCCGTCATGCTTCCCACGGTTGAGCGTGGCGTACGTGTTATTACCTTTTGTTCAATAGCGATCGCGGGGCATAAACCCTTTATATAATCCACATCGGGCTTATTCATGCGGGCCATAAATTGCCTTGCATAAGCGCTAAGGCTTTCGGCATATCGTCGTTGCCCTTCCGCAAATAATGTATCAATCGTTAACGATGATTTGCCAGAACCGGAAACACCGGTCACTACAATGAATTTATTGCGTGGAATTTCTACAGATACATTTTTAAGGTTATGAACCCTGGCACCTTTTATAAAAATATTATTATGCTGAACTTTGGGTTTAGGCAAGTCTGGCTTGGGTTTTGCTTTAATTGTTTTCATCTTCGGTTGCAAAAATAACGAATCGTAATTTTGCTAAACACTCTCATGAGTGTTATCCCTCTATTTTTAAGAATTCGTAAAATAAGCGTGCAAATTAATTGTACGGTTGATTTTATCCTATAATTTAGCAATTCCAATTTTCCTGAAAGAATGAAGAACTTTTCTGCGCTTCGCAAAATTTTCTCTGCGTTTATTTCCCTTAAATTGGATTGACTTACACAATTATCCTAAATTAAAAATCGTAACAGTTTATGAAAACCATGAACCCACTTTCCGATCAGCAATTGATCCACCTTTACCTTGATGGGGATTCTGAAGCTCTCTCAAGCCTTGTACACCGCTACAAAGACAAAATTTACACTTCGATTTACTTGTTAGTAAAAGACAAATATCTTGCGGAAGATATTTTCCAGGATGCTTTTATAAAAGTAATCGATACCATCAACGGTGGCCGCTATACCGATGAAGGAAAATTTTTACCGTGGGTAATGCGTATTGCGCATAACTTATGTGTTGATCATTTTAGAAAAATCAAGCGCAGCCCTTCTATTAAAACAAGTGATGACCGCGATATTTTCGAGGTACTCAATTTTGCTGAGGCAGACGCTGAAGAAAAAATGATTCAATTACAAAGCCACGACAGGGTAAGAAAATTGCTTGATTTTCTTCCGGAAGATCAAAGGGAAGTAATTGTAATGAGGCATTACGCAGATCTTAGCTTTAAAGAAATAGCTAGGCTTACTGATTGCAGCATCAACACTGCTCTTGGGCGCATGCGGTATGGACTTATTAACTTAAGAAAAATGGTTACAGAAAAACAAATTGCTTTATAAATTTTATAAAGAATTTTTCTGATGATCCCCTTTAAATAACTTTAAAGGGG
>JBBPZF010000779.1:0-2160 GCA_038199105.1 Chitinophagales bacterium
AGAAAATGAATTTAGAGTTTTCAGCAGGAATAAATTGAAATGAAATCCATTTTTATATAAGTGGTACGAGACATCAAAAATTTAAATTCCCCCACTACATCTAATCAAACATATTATTCTCCGCTTGATTTTTTTGCTTTACATTGTTTTCGTTTAGCCAGCACCGTTATTTAATTTTTTTTCATCACTTTATCCATTCTTCACTTTTTAGATAATTTATTAAAGTTGTATCACTCACAGACATTGCGGGAAGCCATATCCCAACCTTTTCACGGTTCCACCAAAGGTGTTGCGGATTACCAGGTTTTGCAAATGAATATCGATAGAGTACTGCGCGTACATATTTTGGTGGCTTTCCGGCAAAAGGATTATTTGCAAAGAGCCCCATAGAGTTCCTATCATTGTGAAGAAGTTTCCATACAAGGTTAAGCGTCCATGGATATTCATTTGGCGACTCCATTGAAGCGAACCACATCTGCCAATCGAGATGCAACTGGTACGGAGCTATCTGTGGTGGCCGTTTATCAAGAGCTACAGGCAAGCCTTTATAGATATAAGGTTGCCATTGAGCGCTGTCATCCGGGTTGTCATCTGCTGTTCCTTCAAATACTACATTCAAACGTTGCTGGCCTACCGTTCCAAACGCTCCATAAGTGTTTACAAGTTCCAACGGATCAAATGAAGTATTCATGATCTGCCTGGAAGAAAGCATATTCAATGCGGGCTGAATACTAAGAAGTGCAATTATGCAGGTAACTACCCACGAGGTAATCAACATAGGCTTTGAAGTAAAAGTATTTTGATCAGCAACTTTTGTTTTCTTAATCAATATACGCGGAAGAATTTTTGACCAAAACCCATCGTCAAAACAAGCCAGTGCCGGAAGTATTGTAAGCCAGTTTAGGAAAGAAAGATTGCCGCTAAGAATAATAGTGAACTGGAACAGCACAATCACGATTCCTGCAATGTGGCGTGCAATGCGTGGCCAGAATACAAACCATGGTGCAATAAGCTCTGCAAGAAAATTAAACCATACACCTGTTTTTAAAAATGATTTTGGCAGAAAGTGAAACCACCTGCTGAGCGGCCCGGGTATTGGCTGCGTTTCAAAATGATAATAGAGCGCTTTTCCGCTACGCCATATCTCATCGCCGCGTATCTTGATAAGCCCAGAGCCAAGCATGATACGGAAATTAAGCCAACGGAATAAAACAATAATAGAATAGGGTGGTGGTTGTTTTGGAAAGGGCCGCATGTTTATTAACGGACAAAGAAAGATGGAAAGAAATCCGGTTTCCAAAAGTTGAATTTCCCATCCGTATCCATACCATTCCTGCCCCACATGTACAAAAGACATATAAAGAAACCAAAGTATAGCAAGTAATATTGCATTTGCATAACCTGCCGCTACAATGCATGAAAGTACAAATCCAATCCATGCAGTTATAAGAAGAGAATCATCAGAATGTATAAACCAAAAAAGCGACGGAAGCCGCATAAAGGCTGCGTTCGTGGATCCTAATCCATTGCTCACATGCCTTATAAAAATATCTGCAGGAAGTAATCCGTCAGAGCCGATCAGCGGAACAACTTCATTAATTAAAACAAGGAAAGCCACAGCGTATATTATTCCAAGCAAACGAAGAATCACAAAGCGGGTAAGCCAATAGGTTGGTGGATTATTTGAATTTGAAGGCATCAACGATAATTTATTATTGATGTTACTTTTCATTTTTATTTTTTACTCAATGTATATGCATACTCAAAATAAAAAATTTGATTCAAGAAAGTTACAAAGACTAATCAAAATCTTACCTGCTTAAAAAATAAGATTTATTTTTGCATGATCGTAAATGTCTATTTATAATAATTATAATGAGAACAAAGTATGATGCCATTGTCGTAGGTTCCGGGCCTAACGGCTTTGCGTCTGCCATTACCTTGCAAAAAGCAGGGCTTGATGTATTACTTGTAGAGGCGAAAGATACTCCTGGCGGTGGCGTACGATCTGCGCAATTAACTTTACCGGGTTTCATTCATGATGTCTGTTCTGCTGTGCATCCGCTTGGCCAGTACTCGCCGGTGTTTAGGCAATTGAATCTTGAGCAATATGGACTTGAATATTTAAAACCGGAATATGCAATTGCCCATCCTTTTGAT
>JBBPZF010000780.1:0-2346 GCA_038199105.1 Chitinophagales bacterium
AACCAGCAATCTTTGCAATTATGCGGTATCAATGGTGAAAAACTCTCTGCTATCGCGCCTACGAATTTCATGCGGACTAACATTATTCCGGAAATTGCTAATGAATTAAAAATAGCGGAGGAAACCACTTTCTGCATAGGCGCAAGTGATGGTTGCCTGGCAAATATCGGTAGCTTCTCTGTGGAACCCGGCACTGCTGCGCTTACCATTGGCACGAGCGGCGCGGTAAGAATAGCACACAATTTACCGGTATTTAATTTCGGTGCAATGCTCTTTAATTATGTGCTGGAAGCAGGCACTTTTATTTGCGGTGCGCCGGTTAACAACGGGGGAAATGTATTGGAGTGGATGATGAAAAATTTTCTTGAGAACATCAATCCTGTTGAGAAAGACTATCTCCAGTTTTTTAATAAGGTTGCCAATACAGAAGCGGGTTGCAAAGGGTTAATCTTTCTGCCTTACCTGTATGGCGAGCGTGCGCCTGTGTGGGACGAAAAGTCAAGTGCTGTATTTTTTGGCATAAAATCATTTCATACACAATCGCACTTTTCAAGAGCAGCCATAGAAGGTGTTTGCTATGCGTTAAAAAATATTATCGAAATAATAGAAGACTCTGCAGGCCCTATTCAACAGCTCAATGTAAGCGGCGGGTTCATCCATTCCGGTACGTGGATCCAGATATTAGCTGATGTAACAGGAAAAAAGATTTGCAGCATACAGGCAGAAGATGCATCGTCGTATGGAGCCGCAATGCTCTATATGAAAGCGATGAATCTTATTGAAAATTATCAATCATTGAAGCCAGCGGATGAAATTATAATTGAACCCATTGAAGAAAATTTTGCTGCACATAAAAAATATTACCCGGTCTTTAAAAAATTATATGGCGACCTGAAAGATTCTATGCATACAGTTAATGAAATAAAAAGCAGGATAGATTAAAAATAAAATCTGCGCCAATACAGTGCAGGCGCAGATTTTATTTTTATTACAGCTTACTTATATGATAATAATTACAGAAATAACTTGAAGCCGACCGCCAGGTTGCTTAACACACTTGAATTCAAATTAACATCACCCGCAAAAGTATTTCCTTCACTACTTGCAGTAGTATAGTTGTAATTAGTTTTTGTATGCAAATAACTTATTGAAAAGATATTGGGTAACAATAATTCCAACTGCAATTTTTTCAATACGCCATAGGATAGACCCGGCGTAAATGATAAGGATCCGCCGTTTGAAATCCCCTTGGTAATAAGGTCAGGATTTTGGTAGGTTACTTGTTTATTTTTGGAATAAATATAAGAAAGGTCTCCCTCTGCTAATGCATAAAAATTCCTGGCAAGGGTTTTATATTTTCTATAAAAGATACCCGCACTGTAATAAGAATTTTTTGCAAGCTGATTATTCTGTGTGGAGCTATAATAGCTATACGATAAAAAAAATCCCGCCGCCGTATTTTCCCGGGTAAATTTTCCCAGTTGAATATTACTACTAAGGCTACTGTAATCGGAAGATAGATTCGGCTGCGGTGATTGGGTATTTTTGCTCTTATTGTAACCAATACTTCCTCCCAGCAAAATTTTGCCGGGACTGATTTGGCCAAAAGAAATGGTTGCAGAAGAAGAAATAACGACAAGCAATAGTAAAATTTTACGTTTCATAATTAATAGTTTTAGCCTACAAATAAAACGATAAACAAAGAGGCACTTTCAAACTATCAATTGTTTAACAACAGATTACCTTAACCAAAAACTAAATTTATTTGGCGATGCAGCGTTTAAGAAATTAGCTCTTTTAAGTTTTATTAATTTTAATACATACTTGTTATCCTGTCAGAAACGCTTCCTGTTTTTAAAATCAAATAAGGCATTATGTATTGCAGGAATGCGAATAATAAATTTGGAAAATTCACCTTCCCTGGTATTGATGCTAATTGTGCCTCCGTGTGCTTTAAAGATGTCGTAACTGAGCGAAAGCCAAGCCCTGCGCTTACCCAGCAGGTAAACACCTTTTTTTGATCAACCTGTTTTTTAATATTTACAAAGGTTTTAACGGAATATTGACGATTCCGCAAATATCTTTGCTTTTTATGAAAAAGTTCCTGGCTTTTATTCTTATCCTTTCGCACATGAACATTTCAATGTTCCTGCCGCAGGTGCCAGAGTCTGATGTATATGATGAACAAGGTAACCAGGTAGATGATATAAACAGTGTAGTGGAATTTGTATTGGTCAAGTTGGGTATAGACCACCACGCTGATGATGAAGATGACGACAGCGGACAAAATCTGCACCTGGTTAAAATCGCCGAATACTGTTTTGAGCCAGTAGTTACTACACTCAA
>JBBPZF010000781.1:0-5748 GCA_038199105.1 Chitinophagales bacterium
AGGGAAACTTTTTCATTAAAGTTCTTAAAGAATAGTTCGTGCATATCTCGGTATTCTGGCAATTTCTTGCACAAAGATGCAACTTATCTGCCAGCATTATTTTAAGCGATGTAAAGTAATTTTTTTTTTGAAATAAATTAATTAAACGTTTGTTTAATTTCAAACAAGTGTTTAACTTTGCGCTTCAATTTAAAAATGAACCCAAAAGAAACTATATTATCTACGGCTATCAAACTCTTTGGTGAAAAGGGTTTTGAAGGAACTTCGGTACGTGATATTGCTAAAGCTGCCGGCGTAAACCTGGCCATGATAAGCTATTACTTTGGCTCAAAAGAAATGTTATTTGAGCATGTGGTGGAATATAAATCCTCCAGTATAAGAGTTGTATTTGCAGAACTGGCCAAATCCTCCATACCACAAATTGAAAAAGTTGAGAGAATAATTGATAGCTATGTGGAGAGAATGTTTACCAATCCGCAGTTCCATCACTTGTTGCATAGGGAGCTTTCGCTTTATCAAAGGCCACAAATGCATGATGCTATTACAGAGATACTTCTCAGGAACGTAGTAACTATTACAGGTATTATTCAAAGTGGTATTGATTCTGGAGAGTTTAAGGAAGTTGATACACAACTTACCATTGCTACTTTAATCGGTACAATAAATCATTTGCTGATTTCAGAATCCATGTGCCGTAAGTTGCTGCATAAGAATAAGGACTTCAATCCATTTACGAGTAAAAAATTAAAAGAAAGAGTGAGTGAACATTTAAAACAATTAATGCGTTCTCACTTGTTGATAAATAATAAATCTTAGAAAAGATGAACACGAACCGGACAGCGTATTTTAAAAAAGGAAGAGAAAGGTTTTTTGGAATAATGGTTTATTTTATGACGAGCATTTTTCCAATAATCGTGCAGGCACAGGATGCAAGGCCTATTACGTTAAAAGAAGCTATTGACCTTAGTATAAAAAACAGCAAACAGCTTCAGGCATCTTCGGTCCGTAATGAAGAGGCCGCCGGCGCTTTAAAAGAAGCACAGGACAGAAAGTTGCCGGATGTAGATGCAAGCGGATCTTATCTCCGGTTAACCAATCCTAATATTTCGTTGAAAACAAAAGCCTTTGGTGGTGGTTCCGATAGTACTGGAAAGAATACAAGCCCATCTGTAAACCAGGCCATGTATGGTATTGTGAATGTTGCACTTCCCATATATGCAGGCGGCAGAATCCGCTATGGTATTGAATCTGCAAGATATCTTCAGCAGGCAACAATGCTGGATGCAGAGCAAGATAAAGAAGCAGTGATATTAAATACTATAAATGCCTATATCAATTTATATAAAGCAGGAGCAACTGTAAATGTGGTAAGAGAAAATCTTCAGCAATCTGCTCACCAGGATTCAGTTTTTTCCCGGCTAGAGCAAAATGGATTATTGGCAAGAAATGATTTGTTGAAATCTCAATTGCAAACTTCTAACATCGAACTTTCTCTTTTAGATGCAGAGAATAACCGGAAGATCGCCAATGTGAATATGAACCTGATGCTTGGCTTACCTGAAACCACAATGTTAATCCCTGACTCTTTAAGATTCGAAGATGCGCTTATTCCCAAGAACCTGGAAGAATATGAAACACTTGCACGGCAAAACAGGAAAGATGTGCTTGCCCTTAAGTTCAGGCAAAAGGCAGCCACAACAGGCATTGCTGCAACAAAGGCCGAAATGTATCCTTCTGTTGCGCTAACCGGTGGTTACATCGCTGCTGATATTCCTCATGTGTTAAGTGTTTACAATGCGGTAACTGTAGGTGTTGGGTTGAAATATAACATTGGTTCTCTTTGGAAAACAAAAGCAAAAGTGGACCAGGCAGCCGCAAGAGAAAAAGAAGTTGTGGCAAATGAAGCCCAACTGGATGATGCAATAAGGCTAAGCATCAACCAGGATTACGAAAACTTTTTACTGAGCCAAAGGAAAATAGATGTGTATCAAAAAGCTGTGGCGCAGGCAACGGAGAATTATCGCATCACAAAAAATAAATATGATGTGAGCCTGGTAAATACTACCGACTTGCTGGACGCAAATGTTTCATTACTACAATCAAAAATAAATCTTGCAGTGGCAAAAGCAGATGTTGTTTTAGCCTATAACAGGCTATTGGCAACATCAGGACTATTATCTGCAGAACCAAATAATTAAAGCGAATAAATCAATTTTATGGAATCAAAAGACAAAGAAGTAATCGTTCCCGCTAATTCAACTGCAGTTGAAGAAACCAACGGCAATCAACCTGCTGAACCTAAAAAACGCAGTAAGGTTTTCGTCATTATTCTTATAGTGATGATAATTGCGGGAGCATGGTTTGGTATTTCAAAATATACCTATTCACAACATCATGAAGATACAGATGATGCGCAGGTAGAAGCCGACATAAGCCCGGTGATACCAAGGGTTTCAGGCTATGTAAGAGAAGTGAGGGTGAAAGATAATCAAATGGTAAAGAAAGGAGATACGCTGCTGGTGCTTGATGAGCGTGACCTTAAATTAAATGTGGAACAGGCAGAAGCTGCCTTAGCTACCGCAAAAAGTAATGTTGCTGCAGCGCGGGCCAATACAAACGCGGTACGTTCCGGCATTGCCAGTTCAAGAGCCGGTGTTTCTACAGTGGATGCACAAATAGCAGCAGCCCAGGTAAACGTTACCCGCACAACGCAGGATTATGCCCGCTATGCTAACCTAATAAAAGATCATTCAATAACTGAGCAACAATTTGAACAGGCACAGGCAGCAAAAGATTTAGCAGAAAGGCAATTGCAAATATTAGAGCAACAGAAAAAACAAGCGTCTACACAAACAGGTGTTGTTTCTTCCCAGAGCAATGCTACAGCACAATCCATTGATGTGGCTGAAGCGATGGTAAAACAGCGTGAAGTAGATGTAGAAAATGCAAAGCTCAATCTATCTTATACGGTAATAACAGCTCCTGAAGCAGGAAAGGTATCGCGTGTCAATTTGCAGGTAGGACAGTTATTACAAGCCGGGCAATCCACATTCCGCATCGTTCATAACAGTGACTTGTGGATAGTTGCAAATTTCAAAGAAACCCAGTTAAAAAAGATGAGCGTTGGTCAAAAGGTAATTGTACATGCGGATGCTTTTCCTAAACATGATTTTGAAGCCACGCTTACTTCTTTTTCACCAGCTACAGGCGCTGAGTTTGCGCTGCTTCCTCCCGATAATGCAAGTGGAAATTTTGTAAAAGTTGTACAGAGGGTGCCGGTAAAAATTGAATTTGTAAATCACCAGGATTCTTTATTGAGCAGGCTTAGGCCGGGTATGAATGTAGATGTAGATGTACATCTCTAAAACCTCACCCCAACCCCTCTCCTCCAAAGGAGTCCTTCGGACAAAAATGGAGAGGGCCATGATAACCAATACAGATAATCTTTTTATCAAAGCAAAAATTTTAGTTGAATCACTGAAAAATAGGCTCAATAAAAAACGCAGTTTTTAAAGAATAATTTTTTTTATGCAGCAGGCAAATTCTTTAGTTGAATATGGATCAAGAAGAGTGATAATAACCGTCACTGCCATCTTGTGCGCATTACTTGAAATTGTAGATACTACCATCGTAAATGTGGCGATCAATGATATGCGTGGTAATCTCGGTGCGACACTTACTGAAATTGCCTGGGTTATTACGGCTTATGCAATTGGTAATGTGATTGTTGTTCCAATGACGAGCTGGCTCTCGCAGCAGTTTGGCCGTAGAAATTATTTTGCCGCTTCCATCATGATCTTTACCGTGTTTTCTTTCTTATGCGGAAACGCAACAGGTATTTGGGAGTTGGTGCTCTTTCGATTTTTCCAGGGAGTAGGCGGGGGTGCCTTGCTGGTTACTTCGCAAACAATTATCACAGAAAGTTACCCGATCGAAAAGCGGGGCATGGCACAGGCCATTTATGGCTTGGGAGTTATTATCGGACCAACTCTAGGCCCGCCGCTTGGAGGCTATATTATAGACCACTATAGCTGGCCCTATATTTTTTACATTAATATTCCAATAGGTATTGCTGCTACATTGCTCACCTTGCAGTTTGTGAAAAGCCCTAAATTTTCTGAAAAAACGCTAACTAAGCATATTGATTTTATTGGTATCGCTTTGCTTGCGATAGCGGTGGGCTCGCTTCAATTCGTGCTGGAAAAAGGGCATGAAGATGACTGGTTCAACAGCACCACAATAATTATAATGTCTGTATTAGCTGTGCTTGGCATATTCTTTTTTATATGGAGGGAGCTTACTTACGATACTCCCATAGTGGAGTTAAGGGTCTTAAAAAATGGGAACCTCCGAGTCGGAACAATCATGTCATTTTTGCTAGGATTCGGTTTGTATGGTTCTACATTTATCATTCCATTATACACACAGTCAACCCTCGGGTGGACGGCCCAGCAAGCGGGCATGTTGCTGATTCCTTCCGGTATTGCTACGGCGTTTATGATGCCTATAATAGGAAGGCTTTTGCAAAAGGGTGTGAAACAACAATACCTTGTAGCCGGAGGCCTGATTACTTTTTTCCTTTATAGTTTATGGGCTTATAAAATAATTACGCCCGATACAGGCGCAGATAATTTTTGGTGGCTTTTGATCGTAAGGGGAGCCGGGCTTGGGCTTTTATTTATACCCATTACTACGTTGGCACTTTCTTCCTTACACGGCAAAGAAATAGGCCAGGGTGCAGCTTTTGCCGGCATGATGAGGCAACTTGGCGGTTCATTCGGTATAGCCATTATTACCACGTTTATTTCAACGCAAAACATGGTACACCGCAATGATCTTGTAAGCAAATTAGACATTGGCGATCCCGCGGTTCAGCAAAGAATCACAGGCATGCAACATAGCTTTATGGGCAGGGGAATGACACCCGATATTGCATTGAGCAGTGCATATAAAGCATTAGATTATTCAGTATTTAAGCAGGCTTCTGTGTTATCTTACATGGATGTTTTTCTTTACCTCGGTGTCCTATTTTTAATCTGTGTGCCATTTGTATTATTGGTAAAAGGAAGCGACAAGAAAAAGAAAGTAGACTTGGGAGAAGCAATGCATTAAGCCGATAAAAAGCCGATATCGACAAGCACAGATATTCGCAACATTTTATTTGCTGTCTTTGCAAATTAATCTAAATCGTTTATCGGACATGCGCTAAATTCACCGTTGACTATTTACCATTCCCCTCATGTATTTCTACGTAAAAGCATTGCACATCATTTTTGTGGTAACATGGTTTAGCGGGCTTTTTTATATTGTAAGGCTTTTTGTTTACAGTGCCGAAGCCAATCTTAAAAACGAACCTGAAAGAAGTATTTTACTCAACCAATTTGGTGTTATGCAAAAACGGTTGTGGTACGGCATTACATGGCCATCAGCAATTCTTACTTTAGTTTTTGGAACGTGGATCGGCTTGTTATACGGAAGCTTACCAAAGTGGCTGATGGTGAAATTAATTTTTGTGCTCTTGCTTTTTATTTATCATTTAAGCCTTCATTCAATTTTTCTTCAGCAGCAAAAAGAGATCTTTAAATGGTCATCGCAAAAGTTGCGCATGTGGAACGAACTGGCAACATTATTTTTAATCGCCATAGTAATGCTGGCTGTGGTAAAGCAAGTAATAAGTTTTGTGTGGGGTGTTGTTGGCATAATGGGTGTTGCCGTATTGCTCTTGATAGCTATAAAAATTTATAAGAA
>JBBPZF010000782.1:0-7579 GCA_038199105.1 Chitinophagales bacterium
AGCCAATGCGGTTCGCAATCATTCCGCGTGCGGTAACACCTCTCTTGTTGTAAAAAAGTGTTTCATTATTATCAGATTCATTATTATACTGTAGTGACAAAACGGGATTTACAGCAAGAAAAAAATCTTTCACATTTACTTCGAGCATATTGGGCTTGGTAACATAAAAGTTTTTCAAAACCGGCTTTTTACTCAGAAAACTTTCCTTTGAGCCGGTTACCCATTCCGAATTATCCATTAATATGCTATGCAAATTATATTCGTCAATTTTACTAAGGTTAAGCCCTGCCCAGGGATTTTGTTGATTGTCTGTAAGGGAATTAGAATATCCGAGCCGGGCACTATCAAAATACTCAGCTTCGGCTACTATAGCTTTGCGGCTATACGGCTTGATAGTGGAGTAATTAAGGTCGGTAAAATTGCCTTGCTTTATTTCAAGCCGGTCAATAAATTGGTATTCTTTTGAACCTTCAGGGAGATAAGTTGTTTGTGCATGGGAAATGAAAGGGCACAAACATATCAGGAAGGTAAGCCGTTTGAAAATTTGCATTGGGTTTGATTCTTAATTAATTAATTTCAAGATATGCAAAATTATCTTTTTAAACAGATATCCTTGGTGAATGAAGGTAAAATTGAAGAAAAGGATATCTACATAAAAAATGGCAGGATTGAAAGCGTAAAAGGCACAATCAATGTTAGGGAAAAAGTTGTTGAAATAAATGGTGAAGGAAAGCACCTGTTGCCTGGAGTAATAGATGACCAGGTGCATTTTCGCGAACCCGGCCTTACGCACAAGGCTACTATTTATTCTGAAAGCAAAGCGGCCGTGGCCGGCGGCACTACCTCGTTTATGGAAATGCCCAATACTATCCCCAATGCCCTTACCGAAGAATTGTTAGAGGACAAATACGCAATTGCTGCTGCAACATCGCTGGCAAATTATTCCTTTTACATGGGCACCAGCAACGACAATGCAGAAGAGGTTTTAAAAATGAACACGAGGAAAAAAGATGTTTGTGGCGTAAAAATATTTATGGGTTCCAGCACAGGAAATATGCTTGTCGACAATGAAAATTCATTAACCAGGATTTTTAGAGAAAGTGAATTGTTGATTGCAACACATTGCGAGAGTGAAAAGATAATTAAAGAGAACTATGAAAAATTAAAAAGTATAAAACCGATATTGTCATCTGCTGATCACCCTGTGATAAGAAATGAAAATGCCTGCTTTGCTTCGTCATCGTTCGCTGTTTCACTGGCCGAAAAATATGATAGCCGCTTGCACGTTTTGCATATTTCTACAGAAAAAGAATTAGCTCTTTTTAAAAATGATGTTCCATTAAAAGAAAAAAGAATAACCTCGGAGGTTTGTGTTCACCATTTAAATTTTACGGCAGATGACTATGCAAAGCTTGGTTATTTAATTAAATGCAATCCCGCAATTAAAGATTCATTTAATAAAAATGCTTTATGGGAAGCCTTGCTGGACGATAGGCTTGACGTGATTGCGACTGACCATGCGCCACATACATTGGATGAAAAACAGCCGCCTTACGAGCATGCTCATTCAGGATTGCCATTGGTACAGCATTCCCTTTTATTAATGCTTGCGTATTTTAAGGAGGGCAAAATATCTCTCGAAAACATAGTAAAAAAAATGAGCCATGCCGTAGCAGATTGTTTCAGAATTGAAAACAGGGGCTACATAAGAGAAGGATATTTTGCTGATCTGGTAGTGGTTGATTTGAATGAAAAAAGTTCTGTAAAAAAAGAAAATATTTTATACAAATGCGGCTGGAGCCCAATGGAAGGATACAATTTTCCCGCTTCTATCGTAAACACTTTCGTAAATGGAAATTGCGTATATGCTTCCGGTAAAGATTATGGAAATGCAGACTGGAATGAATCTGATAAGGGGAAAAGGCTTGCATTTTCAGTCTAAACTTATTCATCAATATTAAATTTTCCCTTCAGGGGTATGGAGACAGATAAAACCACATTAAATGATCTTTCAGTTTTTCATCATGAAGAAGAATTTTCTATTTTTCACAAACTTGATTTTACGAGAACTGTTGGGGGAAGGGAAAAATTAAAACTCATTTTTAGCCGCTCTCTTACCGACCTCGCTTCTATACAAAACGTGCAGAAGACTTTACAAATCTTTATTGATAAACAAGATGCCTGGCCGCTTACGATAAGCAACGGTTCTGTGATGATGATTCAGAAGTTTTACGAAAGTAGTGTTGATCAAATACCGGATAGGCCTACTGCCTCGGCGGCTTATTTGTATAAATTATTTCATGCTCCTGATTTCTCCCTGGTGAAATATTCTACTGGCCATGCTTTCGATTTCCTGAAAGGAATGAACCAGATTATAGAGCACTTTTTAACTAAGGATGCGCCCGCTAACCTGAGGCTGGCTTTAGAAAAGGCCAAGGTACGCATGGAAAAACCGCAGCTTTCTATTTTGTCGAAAGGTAAAAGCAGTGATCTTTCTATCGCTGAGATGCTGCGGCTCGCTAATTTTTTACGGTATCATTTCAAACAAACTTTTATAGAGCTTACAGATATTTATTCCCAACTCGATGCTTGGTATGGCATGGCGATGGCTGTTAGAGAATATGATTTGATGTTTCCTGAATTTACGGATTCCCAGGAACCTAAATTAAAAGCGGATGAACTCTATCATATTTTATTACACACGCCTGTTGCGTACCACGTAGAATTAAATCAGAAAAATAATTTTATTTTTTTGACGGGTGCAAATATGGCGGGCAAAAGCACGTTTATAAAAGCAGTAGGCGCCGCTGTTTTTTTGGCACATATAGGCATGGGAGTTCCCGCAAAGTCCATGGAGCTTTCAGTATTTGACGGGCTCCTCAGCAATATAAATGTGGTGGATAATGTGGTGAAAGGAGAAAGTTATTTTTACAATGAAGTGCAGAGAATAAAAAATACGATCCTTAAAATTAATGATGGAAGAAAATGGCTTATTCTTATTGATGAATTATTTAAAGGCACCAATATAAAAGATGCGATGAAATGCAGCACCGTGGTAATCGAAGGGCTTATCAAAATAAAAAATTCTCTTTTTATATTATCCACGCACCTCTATGAAATTGGAGAAGAATTAAAAAACCATTCTAATATAGATTTTAAATATTTTGAAACAGAAGTTGCCGATGAACAACTGATATTTAATTACAACCTGAAAGACGGCATCAGCAATGACAGGCTGGGTTACCTGATTTTAAAAAGAGAAAAGGTGCTTGAGCTGCTCGACAAATTGTAGAGCGAACAAACCTCTTTTTTTAAACCTTAACAATCTTATTTTCTTCCGCTCAATTTTCAAGTAAGCTTTTCTTGTGTGGCCAATAAAAAAGTTTATTGCACTATGATTTATCCAAAAGCCCAGCCTGGATGCTTCATGCAAGTAATTATCTTCTATAATATTGGTATTTTATTTTTGGCTAATTTCAAAGAATGTTAGTTAAAACGTTTGGCAGTGCTGTTTATGGAGTGGAAGCTATTACAATTACCGTAGAAGTGAATGTTAGCAGCGGAAAATTTACTTCAATTGTTGGCCTTGCAGATAACGCGGTAAAGGAAAGCCTCGAGCGCATGGAAAGCGCTATAAAAGCAAATGGCTACCATTTTCCCAGGACAAAAGTCGTTGTGAATTTAGCGCCCGCCGATATAAAGAAAAGCGGTACTGCATTCGATTTGCCGATAGCAATGGGTACACTCGGCGCAAGTGAACAACTTGAAAATCCTGAGAAATTAACTGATTACGTTATCATGGGCGAACTCAGTTTAGACGGCACGGTCAGGCCAATAAAAGGTGCCCTGCCCATTGCCATACAAGCAAGAAAAGAAAAATTTAAAGGACTTATTCTTCCAAAGGAAAATGCACGGGAAGCAGCAATGGTAAACAACCTGAATGTATACGGAGTTGGCCACATCAGCGAAGTCATTGATTTTTTTATAGATGAAAATTCTATTAAGCCAACCATCGTAAACACGAGGGAAGAATTTGCGCATTCGCAAAGCGATTTTGAAATAGATTTCTGTGATGTAAAAGGGCAGGAAAATATAAAACGTGCATTGGAAATTGCAGCTGCAGGAGGCCACAACGCAATATTAATTGGTCCGCCGGGGGCAGGCAAAACTATGTTGGCAAAACGCTTGCCCACAATTCTTCCACCCCTTACATTATTGGAAGCGCTGGAAACAACCAAGATCCATAGCGTGGCCGGGAAGCTTCCTGAAAATGCAACACTCATTTCCAGGAGGCCATTCCGTTCTCCTCACCACACTATTTCTGATGCCGGACTTGTTGGCGGTGGCGGTATTCCCCAGCCCGGAGAAATTTCATTGGCTCACAACGGTGTTTTGTTTTTGGACGAATTACCGGAATTTAAAAGAACGGTTTTAGAAGTTATGCGGCAGCCGATGGAAGAAAGGAAGATTATTATTTCAAGAGCAAAAGTTGCCTTGGAATTTCCTGCCAGCTTTATGTTGATAGCCTCTATGAATCCCTGCCCGTGCGGCTATTACAATCATCCCGATAAAGAATGCACGTGCCCGCCGGGTGCCGTTCAAAAATATTTAAATAAGATTTCTGGCCCGTTACTCGATAGAATAGATCTTCATGTAGAAGTAACTCCGGTAGCTTTTACTGAATTGTCATCAACACATGATTTTGAAAAAAGTGAAAGTATTCGTGAAAGGGTCATTAAAGCAAGAGAACGGCAAGCCGAAAGATATAAAGATAATCCGGGTGTTTATTCCAATGCACAAATGAGCAGCAAAATGCTAAAGGAAATTTGCGTGATAACACAGGTCGGTTCCAATCTTTTAAAAATTGCGATGGAAAGATTAAATCTCTCGGCCCGGGCTTATGACAGAATATTAAAAGTAAGCAGAACAATTGCAGACCTTGCAGGCAGCGATGATATAAAACCGGAGCATCTTGCAGAAGCCATACAGTATAGAAGTTTGGATAGAGAAGGATGGGCGGGGTGATACACCCCTAACCCCTAAAGGGGAACAGAAGCCTGCAATAATTATTTGTTACTTATTTCTCTTTGAAAGTACTCGCGTCTTTGTCACCTTTAAGGGTTAGGGGTGATTCGTCTTTCTCCCCCTTTAGGGGATAGGGGTTTTTTTATATCTCTTACAGGTTTAAATTTGCCCGATGAAATTATTAATCTCTTATATAAAACCTTATAAATGGCTGGTTGCTTTATCACTGTTTCTTGCAGCGATCAACCAGGTATTTTCCTTATTTTCTCCATGGATTACCGGTAACATTCTTGATTTGTTTGTTAACCATCCCCACGTTTTTCCCGATAAAACTCCAAGGAATGAAAATCAATTTTTCTTTGGCGCTGGAAACTATCACGGCCTGTTATTTTTCCTGTGTCTTTTAATAGGCACAGCAATGATTAGCCGCATTGCAAAAGCATTCCAGGATTATTTCTCCAATGTGCTCGTACAGAAATTTGGCGCTACCATTTTCACGGATGGCCTGAAACACAGCATGATGCTCCCTTACCAGGATTTTGAAGATCAGCGAAGCGGTGAAACATTATCTATTCTTACCAAAGTAAGAGCGGATACAGAAAAGTTCATTACAAACTTTGTGAACGTTTTTTTTATCATTATCGTCAGCATTATTTTTATATCAATCTATGCTTTCAGATTGCATTGGGTAATAATGCCGGTATATACAATCGGCATTGTATTGATAGCCGTAGTTACCAGCTTGCTCAGTAAGAGAATCAAATCCATTCAAAAAAATATTGTCAATGAAACAAACGCTTTAGCTGGCTCCACCACAGAATCGCTAAGAAATATTGAATTGGTAAAAAGCCTTGGCCTCACGGACCAGGAAGTAAAAAGGCTTAATAATAATACTTTCAAAATTTTAAAGCTTGAGCTGCGTAAGGTTAAAAGCATACGGACTATAAGTTTTATCCAAGGTACAATGGTGAACTTTTTGCAGCAGCTAATTACCTTCACTTTGCTCTGGCTTATCTTTAAAAATTCAATTACGCCCGGACAGTATCTTTCGCTCGTGTTCTATAGCTTCTTCCTGTTTGCTCCTATGCAGGAGATTGGGAACATTATTATTTCCTATCGGGAAGCAGAGGCTTCTTTAAATAATTTTCATACCCTTATGCAGAAAGCACCGGAAGTAAAACCTGCAAAAGCCGAGATGATACAAAACATTGAAGAGCTTGAATTTATTAATGTAAAATTTAAACACCAATCGGCGCAGCAACCAGCTTTATTAGACATAAGCTTTGATGTGAAGAAAGGAGAAACCATCGCATTTGTTGGCCCTTCCGGCTCAGGAAAAACAACACTCGTGAAACTTTTGGTAGGATTATATATTCCCATGCAGGGAGATATTTTGTATAATAAAATTGACAGAAAAGATATTGACTTTGACGTGCTACGCACACAGATAGGATTTGTAACGCAGGATACACAACTCTTTGCGGGAACCATTAAAGAAAATTTGCTGTTTGTAAACCCTTCGGCAACGGACGAGGAAATCCTGGATGCATTAAAAAAGGCATCATGTAATACTTTGCTCTCACGTGCAGATAAAGGGCTGGATACTTTAATTGGGGAAGGTGGTGTAAAAGTTTCAGGAGGTGAAAAACAACGTTTGTCTATTGCAAGAGCATTGCTTCGCCATCCGCATTTATTAATTTTTGATGAAGCAACCTCCTCTCTTGATTCATTGACGGAAGAAGAAATTACCAACACCATAAAAAATGTTTCATCAAAAAAAGAACAGATAACTATTTTAATTGCGCATAGGTTGAGCACCATTATGCATGCTGATAAGATTTATGTATTGGAAAAAGGTGAAGTGATTGAAACAGGCACCCACGAAGAATTGATTTCTCAAATGGGTTTATACTATGCAATGTGGCGCCAGCAAATAGGTGAAAGAAAAAAAATGGCAGCGGCACAACCCGTCTTAAACTAAATCTTTTAAATAATCTCTTTTCAAATTCGTCTTTAATATTTTCGCAGAATGATCAATGAAGAAAAGAAACCAAAGCCAAATTATATCTGGAGTTTATTGACGCTGCGATGCCCACGATGCAGAAGAGGCGATATGTTTAAAAATAAAAATGCTTATAAAAAGTTTAATCTCACGTATATCCTCGATATGCATAACCACTGCCCGGTATGCAAACAAAAATTTGAAATGGAACCGGGCTTTTGGTATGGGACAGGCTATGTTAGCTATGGTTTAATGGTTCTTCTTTCTGCCATTACTTTCATCGCCTGGTGGATCATCATAGGGATTTCTACAGATGACAACCGCATTTTATACTGGCTTATATTCAATGCAATTTTAATTGTGGTTTCGCAACCCTGGATGATGCGCTTTAGCAGGGTCATTTACCTGAATTTCTTTGTGCACTATAATGAAAACTACGACACCGAGGAAGGTGTTGTTTTTGATCAATAAGAATTTTTAATTCAGAAATTTTTATCCTAAAAATTTTCAATAAAAAAAGGAACAACCATTGTGTGATTGTTCCTTTTGAAA
>JBBPZF010000783.1:0-3000 GCA_038199105.1 Chitinophagales bacterium
CGCTACGGCAGGCATTTCAAAATTTGATAAGCAATGCCTTAAAATACTCGCACAGAGATATCCCTGTAGAAATACAAATAACCTGTGAAGAGCTAATAGAACATTGGCATTTTACCATAACTGATAATGGTATTGGCATCGAAAAAGAATACTATGATAAAATATTTATTATTTTTCAGCGGTTACATACTAAGCAGGTATTTCCCGGGACAGGAATGGGATTGGCGATTACTAAAAAGATAATAGAAAACATGGATGGCGAAATATGGCTGAATTCAACGCCAGGCAAGGGCAGCAGCTTTCACTTCAAGATATCAAAATAATAATATCCAAATAAGAACAGTTCAAAAAATAATGGTAAAAAACCGAACTTAGCGGCCATGATATTATTACTGTGCCGGACGACAGATTGATGGCCTTGAAGCTTTGCCATTTTTAATTAGCCATTTATTCGTTCAGATCATTTACGTTAATAAAGAACCGGCACAAAGAAGAGCATAGTTAGATCAAAACAAAAAGAGCAGGATTTACTTTATCATTGCAAACCCATTTAATGAAACCAATTCACATTTTATTAATAGAAGACAACGAAGGCGATATTGTGCTCACTACTGAGGCGTTAACGGAAGGTAAAACTGCGCCCAGGATAAGTATCGCCCGTGATGGAGAAGAGGCTATTCACCTTTTAAACAAAACAGATTCTCAATCAATAAGAGATATCCCTGACCTGGTATTGCTGGATATAAACCTGCCAAAAAAAAACGGGCACGAAGTACTTGATTACATTAAAACGAACGGTCGCCTTAAAAAAATACCTGTAATTGTTTTAACAACTTCCTCCTCGCTAAAAGACATAGAAAGGGCTTACAATAGCTATGCGAATTGCTATATTACCAAATCGCACGAAATACATGAATTTACGGAGGCCATTGCAAAGTTGCAGGAGTTTTGGACGGAGGTAGTTGCTCTGCCCCGCTCAAATTAATAAATCGCAATGACCAGGCTATTCAGTGCTCACTATCTTTAGTTCCGTTCTACGGTTTCCCGCTTTTCCCGCTTCGGTGTTATTATCTGCAACAGGGTTCGCTTCACCATATCCTTTAAAACTAAGCCGTTCAGTTTTCACACTTTTATTCAGTAAATAATTTACTACTGCCACAGCTCTCCCGGTGGAGAGTTTAAGATTGTCTTCAGGCTTGCCCACATTATCCGTATAGCCGCTTATCTGGATTTTTATAGTTGGATTTTCATTTAAAAATCTTACCACATTATCCAGCTCTACAATTGATTCCGGCTTTAATTCTATTTTCTTTGTATCGAAAAAAACATTTTTCAAAACGATATGCGCATTGGCTTCTATAGGCTGTAAAGGAATGTCGGCCTCAAACGTAGAATCTGGCGATGCTTCGCTGATGTTATAATTTTCAGAGAAAAACAGATATCCTTTTCGCTTCACATTAAAGGCATAATCTTTACCAACGGCCAGCGTTACAAGATAATTTCCATCTTCATCGGTCTGTAATTTACTTACCAGTTGCCTTGTATTTACATCAGTAAGTTCTACAGAAGAAGGTAAGCCCTGTTTTGTTTTATTATCAAAAACTTTTCCTTTTACCCATAAAGTCTTCAAGGGCCTTACGTCATCTCTTAATTGAAAAGTATAAATATCAAGGCCGCCTTTTGTGTCACTGCGGTCGCTCGAGTAGTACGCAGTTTTACCATCTGCAGCAACGACCAATGAGCCTTCATCATCAATAGTATTAACAGGATATCCAAGATTTTCGGGCTTGCTCCATTTACCACCAGGCAATTTTTTTGTCACAAAAATATCAGGCTTCTCACTATAACAGTCATGGCCATTCGAATTAAAATATAAAGTCTGGTTATCCGCATGTATGAAAGGAGTGCTTTCATCACCCGGCGTATTTATTTCGGCTCCAAGATTAAGCGGCTCATCCCATTGCCCGTTATCATTTCGATGGCATACCCAAATATCCTTTCCACCAAATCCACCGGGAACATTGCTGCTGAAATATAAATCTCTTTTATCAGGAGACAGCGAAGGCGTTGATTCCCAAAATTCAGAGTTGACGTTCTGCCCTAAATTCTGCGGCTCACTCCAGCCATTTTTAGTCAGGTAAGAAATATAAAGATCACAACTACCAAGCCCTTCCGGGAAATTGCAGCCGGTAAAAACAAGCCATTGCCCATCCTGTGAAATATTTTGTGCTCCCTCATTAAAAGTAGATGAATTGATACTTCCTGGCAAAGGGAAAGCCTTACCCCATTTACCATTTATTAAATCACTTTCATAAAAATCTTCATTACGATTTATACGCTCAGTGAAGATCATTTTCTTACCATCAATAGTAAATGACGGAAAATATTCAAGCGCCGTGGTATTAATGCTGTCACCTAAATTGACCGGGTTAAAAACATAATTTTTTTCCGGGTGTTCTTTTTTATACGCGATTGCAAACACGTATGTTTTTTTTCTGAACTCGCCGGCCTTTATGCTTCGTTCATTTATTTTTGGGTTGAGCAGAAAAGTATTTACAGCCTGCAAAGCATCTTCAAACCTGCCACATCCTGCGAGGTCAATGGAATATGGAAGCAGGTAATAATTGCTGTAAACCGAATCAAGTGCAAACGCTTTTTCAAAAGTGGTAACCGCGAGTGAATAATTTTTCATACTGGCGTATACACCTGCGAGCGAAAGATAAGCATCTACGAATTTTGGCTCAATCTTTATTGCTTCATTCATCATTTTTTGCGCCGTGGCATAGTCTTCATTTTGCGCTTTATTATTAGCCAAATTATAAATAGTGCTGGCATTGTGATCGATCTTTTCAGGATCGTACCATTGTGATTTTGATGTGTATGAAATGAGAAGCAGGATATATATTGAAAGCAGGAGTTTAATCATGTGCGATGAACGAGGTGCGATGTACGAGATTTTGAAAAAGGTATTTATCAAAATTATTTTTTTAGATTTCAAAG
>JBBPZF010000784.1:0-4693 GCA_038199105.1 Chitinophagales bacterium
ACCCGGAAGCTTAACCTTCTCCTTTAATGGAGTTGCTGATTTTTCTATTACATATTTTAACTGCTCTGCACTCAGGTCGGGAAAATATTCAAGTATCAAAGCGCTCAGACCCGCCACCACAGGGCAGGCCATACTTGTTCCCGATAGATTGCCATATTTATCGCCACCTGGTAAAGTAGAATAAATGTTTACGCCCGGGGCAAACACATCTACTTCATTTTTTCCATAGTTACTAAAGCTTGCTGTGAAGCCCCCATTGGTAGGATCGCCACTTGCGCCAACGGTAATAAAATTATCTGCTCTTCCCGAATTGTCTCTGAAAACAGGGTTAGGAAAATTTGAAGCTGTGTCGATGTCTTTGTGATCATTTCCTGCAGCATGCACAAGCAACACACCTTTGCTATCTGCATATTTCACCGCATCATCTACCCAGTTTTTTTCCGGTGAAAAGTCTTTACCGAAACTCATGCTTATAATTTGCGCACCATTATCTACAGCATATCTTATGGCATTTGCGATATCCTTATCATGTTCGTCGCCATCGGGCACGGCACGCACCATCATAATTTTTACGTTGCCTGCAATACCATCCATGCCTATATTGTTATTCCTTGCCGCAGCAATTATTCCCGAGCAATGTGTTCCGTGCATCGGCGTTCCAGCCATTACATCGTTATTTCCATAGTACCTGTCATTTACATCATTTTCATTGTCCTTTACTATCTCGCCACGGTAATCTTCCGGTGGGGTTGTAGCAGATTGGCCCTTGCGAATCTGGCCATGGAGATCATCTAAAATATCTTTGTTCGAGATATCATAGCTATCATTCATCTTGGCTATGTTTAAATAAATGGCTGCTGCCGTTTTTGCATCAAGCTCTTTCGGAACATAGCTTTTAAGATCTGCACCGGTAAATTCTGCTTTACCGAGATCTTTTGCAATGATTGAATCCCCACGCTCCATACCGGGAAGTATTTTTTGCATAAATAAAAACTCCTGCGGATTGATGCTGCCAACTGTTTTTTCTTTTGCTTTTAAATATTCGGCTACTTCCTGCCTTGCGTCAGCTTTTAAATTATTGGTATCAGGAATGTCATCACCATATTTTTCTTTTAATTTCCAATACACTCGTGCGCCTTCATAGGAGTCTTGCTTTACATTGCGACCATCCTTTCCGCCAAGGAAGTTCCATCCATATACATCATCTATATATCCGTTATGATCATCATCAATTCCATTTCCAGGTATTTCCCCGGGATTGTGCCACAGCACCGGTTTCAGGTCTTCCTGTGTAGTGTCCACGCCGCTATCAACTATTGCAACCAATACAGTTTTGCTTTTTTTATTTTTCAAAAAATCATAAGCTTTATTAAGGCTTATACCGTAGTAGCCCGATTCAGTCCGGTCAAGTTCGTGCCAGTTATGGGGAGCCTCTTTTTTCTCAGATGTCCCTTGCGCAATGGTAGTGAATGGCAGCACAGCCGTAAGTGAAAGTGCTATAAAAAGGTGTTTAATCTTTGTTATCATATTTTAGGTTTAGCTTTTAGAGTATCACAAATATTTGGATTTTTTTTTTAACGAAACCGATTGCTTAACAAAGATTAAGACATATTTATGTTAATGAGAATCATCATTCCTTTTATACATTGTCTTACACGGTAAATTTTATCCCTTGTGCCAGTGGAAGCTTATCCGTATAGTTTATTGTGTTCGTCTGCCGGCGCATATAAGCTTTCCATACATCGCTGCCACTTTCTCTTCCACCACCGGTTTCTTTTTCACCCCCAAAGGCTCCTCCGATTTCTGCACCTGATGTACCAATATTTACGTTAGCAATTCCGCAATCGCTGCCAGCTTGTGAGAGAAACAATTCTGCTTCACGCATATTCAGTGTAAAGATGGAGCTTGATAATCCTTGCGGCACATTGTTTTGAATATGTATCGCTTCTTCCAATGTTTTGTATTTCATGATGTATAAAACAGGCGCAAAAGTTTCCTGCCTTACAATATTCATTTCCGGCGTTACTTCTGCGATGCATGGCTTTACATAACATCCGCTTTCAAAGCCTTTGCCATTAAGCGTACCTCCGGGAACAATAAACTTACCACCTTCCTTTTTGCATTCATCTATTGCATTATTATACATATCCACCGCATCTTTATCTATTAACGGCCCAACATGATTGCCTTCTTTTAAGGGATCGCCAATTTTTAATTGCTTGTATGCGTTCACCAATTTCTTTTTAAAAGTTTCATACACATCTTCATGTATAATTATCCTCCTGGTAGATGTACATCTTTGGCCAGCTGTGCCGGCAGCGCCAAACAGGCTACCAATTAATGCCATGTCAAGATCAGCTTCTTTCGAAACAATAATTGCATTGTTGCCACCAAGTTCAAGAAGACACTTGCCAAGACGTGAAGCTATTGTCGCACTTATTGCTTTTCCCATTCGTGTAGAACCTGTAGCAGAAACGAGCGCCACACGTTCATCTTCGCAGAGCCATGTGCCGGTTTCCCTTGCGCCGGTAACCAAACTGCATACGCCTTCAGGAACTTTATTTTCTTTAAAAACTTTCGCGATAATATGCTGGCAGGCAACTCCACAAAGTGGTGTTTTCTCAGAAGGTTTCCAAATACAAACATCGCCGCAAACCATTGCGAGCATGCTGTTCCAGCTCCAAACAGCAACTGGAAAATTAAATGCTGAAATGATGCCTACAATCCCTAACGGATGATACTGCTCATACATCCTGTGGCCCGGCCTTTCGCTATGCATGGTAAAGCCATACAACTGGCGGGAAAGCCCAACGGCGAAGTCGCATATATCAATCATTTCCTGCACTTCGCCTAACCCTTCCTGTAAACTCTTGCCCATTTCATAACTCACAAGCTTGCCAAGACTCAATTTATTTTGCCTGAGTTCATTGCCTATTTGCCTAACAATTTCACCTCTTTTTGGTGCAGGCCATGTGCGCCATTCTATGAAAGCTTTTTGCGCAGCGTCAATTACTTTATCAAAACTATTTTTATCACATGCACTTACTGTAGCAATCTTTTTTCCATCAACAGGGGAGGAGGAGGAAATTTTTTCTCCTGAAGAAGAAATCCATTTTGTTCCGGTTGAAACACCTTTGTTATTTTCAACAATTTTTAAATCTGTAAGAAAACTTTGCATGAATAGTTATTTTAGGTGGAAGTATGCTGTCAATATGAACTTATTAAGAGACAGGTTTAAAAGTAAGAAATCACAAATTTAAGACATCGTACATCTAACATCGTAAATCGTACGTTCTTTTAATACTGTTCATTCTCGTTCGGGAAATCTTTTGATTTTATATCCCCGATATACTTTTGAACAGCCCCTGTTATTTGCTCGTGCAGGTTGAGGTATTGACGTAAAAACCTGGGTTTAAATTCGGTGTTAATACCCAGCATATCGTGCATCACCAACACCTGTCCATCGCAATCGTTGCCTGCGCCTATGCCTATAGTTGGTATTGATAATTGATTAGAAACCGTTTTGGCTAAGGTAGCCGGAATTTTTTCCAATACAATACCAAAGCAACCTGCTTCCTGTAAAAGCATTGCATCGCTCTTTAATTTTTCAGCTTCTACTTCTTCTTTTGCTCTCACCGTGTAAGTTCCAAATTTATAAATAGATTGTGGCGTAAGGCCGAGGTGCCCCATAACGGGAACGCCTGCACTGAGTATTCTTTTTACTGATTCAATTATTTCATCCCCTCCTTCCAGTTTTATAGCATGCGCCCCCGTCTCTTTCATAATTCTTATGGTGGATATCAGCGCTTCCTTACTATTGCCCTGGTAACTGCCGAAAGGAAGATCAACAACAACTAAGGAACGAGTACTGCCCCTCACGACCGCAGATGCGTGGTAAATCATTTGGTCAAGCGTAATAGGCAATGTAGTTTCATGGCCAGCCATTACATTACTTGCACTATCTCCCACAAGAATTATATCTATACCTGCTGCATCAAAAATTTTTGCAAATGAAAAGTCATAGGCGGTAATCATAGAAATTTTTTCACCTACCTGTTTCATTTTTTGCAAGGTATGCACCGTAATTCTTTTTACTTCTTTGGCAACTGACATGATATGGTTTTAAATATGAAAAAAGCGACGTGGGAGATGGCTCTGCATTTAGAATAAAACAAATCCTTATGAGCGATCGCTGGAGGACAAATGTAGAAATATTTATTGAAAAGTGACGTTGGGTTGAATGAATGCCACGTCAATCAGTTAATAGGTTAAAAAAGCTAATAGGTTGATAAGTTAAGGAGTTTTAAAATCAGATTTATTAATGGATGCACTAACTTATCAGTCATAACTTTTTACTGCTCACTGACCCTTCACCTCTTCCCATAAATGCTGTACCAAGCCATCAGCCAACCCAATCTTTGGGACGTAAATTTCGGGTGAACCAGCCCACCGCATTACATTTATATAAATTTGCAAGGCAGGGACAATCACATCCGCACGATCCGCACGAAGCTTATAAATATTCATACGATCTTCAAGAGAGACATTGCTTAACTCTTTATAAAAATCGCGCAGCAAATCCAGGGGAAGAGGCTTCGTATCTTTTCTTTTACTGAGGGTATATATTTTATTGATATTTCCGCCGGAACCGATCGCTATTACTTCTTTGTAGTCTTTGGTTTTTGCTTTTATA
>JBBPZF010000785.1:0-7721 GCA_038199105.1 Chitinophagales bacterium
CATACATGCTTGCTATTTCTATGCAGGCCTTATTTTTTTATATAAAAAAGTTATATGATGAGGGGGGAAACGTGATAAAAGCCATCAAAAAAACAAGCGAAAAATTGTTGGCGATGCAAATTTTCTGATGATAAATTCAGATTAGGTTCTTGATTTAAAAGTTATTACTATTCTGATCCCAGTAAAAAATAAGTCAATCTTATCAGCTTGTAAAAACTCTTTCTTCCTTTTCATATTCCCTTTTAATGCCTTCAATTATATCCTCTTTTAAAATAGTGGTACCGCCTTTATAAATTGTTTGCAACGAGGCATAATGTATCACATTAACAATTGCTGAGCCCGTGATTTCATATTTAGCGGCAATGGCTAAGAGATCAACATCATTTGCAAGGGCAGCTTTTGGGGGAACTGCAGTTTGCCATATTTCATGTCGCTCTTTCGCGTTGGGCATGGGAAATTGTATGATGGCATTGAACCGGCGTACAAATGCCTGGTCAATATTACTTTTGAAATTTGAAGCAAGTATAATAAGGCCGGGAAAATCCTCAACTCTTTGCAAAAGGTATGATACTTCCTGGTTTGCATATTTATCATGCGCATTCTGCACATTGGAACGCTTACCAAAAAGAGCATCGGCTTCGTCAAAAAATAATATCCAGTTTTTATTCTCTGCTTTATTGAAAATCTTTTCAAGATTTTTTTCGGTTTCGCCAATATATTTGGAAACGACTTGTGAGAGATCAATGCGGTAAACATCTCTTTCAAATTGTTTACCAAGCAATGTAGCGGTTAATGTTTTACCGGTGCCGGGTGGTCCGTAGAATAAGGCTCTGTAACCTTCTTTTACTCTTTTATCCATGCCCCAATCATTCATAAAAGTAAGATTGTGATGCAGCCATATTTTTATATCATTTATTTGTTGTGCAGTCTTTGGCGATATAATAAGATCTTCCCATTCCATTTTTGTTGTAACAAGTTTTGCCGGGAATTCAGGGCTGAATGATGGTTTAGAAACAATGCCTGTTGTGAAGAGCTCTAAGTATTCAGGTTGCAAAATTATTTTGCCGCTCATGCGTGGTTCGCCTTCTTTCATTATTTCTAGATGAATGATATTTTCTTTTGCAAAAAAATGATCAGAAGAAAAATATTTTGAAACGTCCATTCGTTTTTGCACATCATCACCTGCTAATATAAATAATGCTGTTTCTGCCGTAGGCAACATGCTGCGATGGTTATTGCCTTTTACACCACCCATCTCCGGGAAGTCGCCACCGGCGGGTAGGTATTGCTGTATTATAGCGTCAAGAAAGTTGGGTTGTATATGTGGTATCAACCCCATCATCAATATGGTATATTCTTCGATATTGAGTTGGTGGTTTATGACAAAATGATTCAGGGGTGCGTCTTCGTGTTCAATTGTAATTTCAGCGAAGTCAAACTTCTTTCCTTCTTCTTTATTGAAGTGAACTTCCAGTCTTCTTTTTATTGTTTCATGGAGGAAATCGAGCGAACGGTTGATATTGTTGAAATTGATTTGCAAAATGGATCTGTTATTACTTAAATATAATCAAATAGTTGCAGGATATTTTCTGGGTGCATTCCAAATTGTCGCATATATTGCCCCGGCATTCATGCCGGGATCAATTTAAAATTATGGTATTGGCTTTAGCCGAAAGTGTTTCTGCAATAGGGCTTGGGCTAAAGCCCAGTGTTTTTGCTTATACATTTGCCCCGGCATGAATGCCGGGGCAATACAAAAACAGTAGCGACAATTTGGAATGCACCCTATTTTCTTTGGTAAAAAAATGATCAGCCGAGAAATATTGGGACGCCTTTATTCTTTTTTGAATGTCATTTCCTGCTAAATAAATAATGCTGTTTCACCCGTTGGCATCATTTCCCGGTTATTACCGGAACGTACACCGCCAATCTCAGGAAACTCGGTGCCCTGCGTACTGAACTGCGGTTCGAAGGCATCTAAAAAATTGGGTTGAATATGTGGTGAAAGCGCCAGCAATAAGATGGTATATTCTTCAAGGCTAAGTTTGTGTTGCAAAAGAAAAAGATGGAGCGGCGAATTATCTTCGTGTAGGCTTACCTGCGGGTATGTAAATTCACTTGTATTTTCCTTATCAAAAAAAAGCTTTAACCTTTGAGTTATAAGCTCCCGTAAAAAATGGAGTGAGGGGATGATATTTTGAGTATTGTTTTGCAAAAATTTACCTGGATAAAAGTTTATGAATTTAAGGCTAAGTATTTGTTAAAACAAACTTGTGTTTATAATCTAAAATATAGTATGGTATAGTACTCAGGGTCAGTGAAACAAGAATCATTAAAATATAAAACAAGCCGTCTGCTTTATACCAGGTAGCTTTTGCAAAACTTGTTTTTTTTAAATCTTCTTTTAAATATGAATTTGAATAAGAAGCAGCAATAGGATCAAGAATTCGGGAATTATCTTCCTTATTAAAGCCGCTTATAAAATCAGAAATCTTTTTTTCACTATAACTTGCTTTTAGAATTTGCCGTTTCCAAACCACATCAAT
The DNA here is from genome assembly GCA_038199105.1 of Chitinophagales bacterium. GTDB lineage: Bacteria > Bacteroidota > Bacteroidia > Chitinophagales > Chitinophagaceae > Ginsengibacter. The sequence continues at coordinate 2,547 of JBBPZF010000785.1, forward strand.
GTATCCAAATAATAAAGGAATGATTGACCCGTTATTACAAAAGCTATTTCCAACCATAGTACCCCTCTGGCGGGTCTACTTTCAAAGTTTTTACGTATTTAAGCATGTTCCGGGCACCCATCAGCTTAATATCTTCCGTAAGATACTCCCGTGTGGCCTTTGCCAAAGCTGTCGCGGTTTGTATTTCTGAACTTTCGGAATTTATAGGAACGGCAGTACTGTTTTCAGCTAACTCAATAATTGCGTCAGCTAAGAATTGAAGGCTCCAATCATCATACGCCCATTTATACAGCGTCAGGTTCTCGTACAAAGAGCCACTTTGCACAGTGACTTTACCGTCAGAATCTTCTTTAATATTTATAATATATGGATGAACATCATCCTGGCCATAGGCTTCGACAAATTCCGATATTTCGCCGTCATAAGCAACTCCAGAGCTTCGATACAGTTCCATCAATTTTTTTCCAGTTGACTCAATACTTTCTGAGTAATTATCTGTTATTACTATCGGGATTGACAGCAACTGGGAAACAGGAACTTTAAACGCCGCTGTGATTAGGTCATCGCTGGAGTGCAATTTCACAGGTCCATTTGTTTGATGTTTTCCGGCAAACCAGGCTTGAACATAATTGTTACTTCCGGTGGCATTAAGCAAAGCCATAATTATCCCCGAAACAATTCCATAAACATTGACCGCCTTAACCACCGGAAAAACAGGCGGCAGACGAAACTTTGCCAGTTCTGAGTATTGCCCGGCTTTCGCTATTTCCCCAAGCCAGCGACCATAAGGCGCAATATCAGGAAGAGCATTAATAGCATCAACGTTAATGGTAGCCAGCAATTTCGATAAGCTTTCAGTTACCTTGTCAACTTGTTCCTTTGCAACTTCAATTTGAGCATCCTTTGTGCCTTCTTCGGCAGCTTCTGCGATATGCTCTCCTGCATACGCACTAATCGCTTCAATACCTTTTTCCGCAACCTTTTCACTAAGCGCTTTGCCAAATGTCTCAAATATTTCAACTGCTGCGGGTGTCAGAAGTTCTGAAGCAACAATTTCGATTGTCTTTATTGCGATAAATTTCAACATTTTATCAAAAAAAGACCATCCGGCGATTTTGCCAGCATCGGCCATAACCTTACTAACATGAGCACCCCATAATGAAATTACTGCACTACTATAATCACTTATAAAAAGGCCTGCATTTTTCTTATTTATTCTTTCCCGCTTAGCGAGTTCATCCTGAAATGTTTCCCAGTCTTTGTCTGTGTAAGCATAGCCGGCCGTTGGCTTTTCATATTCTGGGACCGGCACACCTGGAATCGGAGCATCGGATGAACTATTCGCCCATAAAGGAACTTGCACCTGATCTTCATTAGCAGGTTGACGTTTAACTTCTTCATTGCGATTTGTCTGAATAACATCAGTTTTTTCTTCCGAACCTATTAAATTCTTATCTATATTCTTGTGTGTGTGTCGACTTACGTTAATATTTTGCTGCTGCACCACATGCACCAACTCATGCGCCAACAACTGCCGTCCTTGATTAGAATTCGGTTGATAATGCCCATTCCCAAACACAACGTGATTCCCATGCGTATACGCTAAGGCATTAATCTCCCTTGATGACTGATGAGCCAATGAATCATTATGAATTTTTACATTCCCAAAATCATAACCAAACCTTGCCTCCATAAAAGAGCGGGTGGACTTATCCATGAGCTGGCCTGTGGATTGAAGGGTTTGCTCAACTGCAGATGAAACATTTGGTATAGCTACATTAGCTGATTCCTTACGATGAATTTTCCTTTCTTCTTCTTCGCAGTGCTGGCATTTTCGTTGCAGTCTCGAAATAGAAAGTGGCATTGGAGAAAAGAATAGCTTATCATTCATTGGCATGCGCATTACTTTATCTGCCATAGCATCTGCTTCTTGCTCATATTTATCGCCGGGCGCATTAATGGTTAGCTTCGGTTGAAAGAACGGAGTGTTAGGCGATGCATTGTTGTTTAATACATTCGCTGTATTGATTGTTCTGTCTTCAGCAGTGAGCATAAGTATTTTAGTTTAATTCCATTCCACATGTAAAATGTTTTGCATCCACGGTAATTTTATAATACCAATTCCCCAAGGCAGATGTCCAAGTAAAACATCAACAGTTTTTTGTTCTACTTGTAAGAGCCAGCAGTTATCAACTTTTGAAAGTTTGGCTTCACGCAGCAAGAAGGCTTCACGTAAGCCAGCTGGAGTGGTGTTTTTTAAAACACTCCAATGCTTAATTACATTCTTAAGCAAAACTTCACATTCATTTTTTATACCTGCATCAAGCTCTTTATGGGTCGGTACTATTTCATTAATATCAATACCGCATAAAATTTTATTAAGCATTAAATTAAATTCTTCAAACTCATCGTTTCCTGTTGCAAGGAACTCCAATATCAATACTGCTTTATGTTGCGAAGCTTTGTCTATCCACGTGTTTTCTTCGGTGAGCTTTAAATGCTCAAACAATGTTTGCAGAAATGGATGAAGCAAAACCAAACCTGCGTTTGCAATGTAAATGGCTTCTATTTTGGTCTTGTTACCTTTTTCTCTGTTGTCTTTCTTTTTTAAGTCTTTAGTTTGCGGTAGCTGTTTTTTGATTGCTGATTTTACATTGTCTTCTACTTTATTATAAATATCATTGAAAAATTGTTGAACTATTGTTTCTCTTTCATGGGAAATAAAAACTTTTAATATCGCTGCATCAACAATATGTTTATCAATTTTCAGTGGATTTAGCTTTTTGAGCAATGAAGAGATTTCATCCAGTTCCTTTTTCTTTCCTTTGGTTATTTCGGAAATAATTTTTGCAGTAAATCTTTTTGAGAATTGGTATGCTAACCTTTCAGCAACTTTCTCTTGCTGCGCAATCAACTCTTTAAGTTTCGATATTAATTTCTCGTCTATACATAACAGTTGTTCTAATTCAGCAATTGTATTAATGCGTTTGTTCCAGGGCAGGTAACCATTTTTAAGAAAAAATAAAAGTGTTTCAGCAGCAGTTGTTTCCTCACTATTTTTAAGATCAATTCGTTTTTTATTTACCTGTACTAATTCATCTTTCAGTTTACGAATGGCCTGTTCTGTAAACTCCTGCTCCCAGTTTTTTTTATTTAATAACCCGCAATCAATTTCAAGTTTGTCTATTGAAGCATAATAATTTTCTCCGAACAATTCATCAAACAAAACTTCTATGCGTGGTTGAAGCTTTTCATAAAACACTTCTGCAATACGGTTTTGCATACCCATACTATCATCTAAATCATCGAAGATTATTTCAACTGATTGTGTTTGTATAATATGATTGTTTTCACCATTCATTAAGCGTCAATATTAGTAAAAGGCCCATGGTTGAGATGCTTGGCAATAATATCTCTTGTTATATTAAAGAACTTATCAGCTGTGCAGGTTTCATTATCTGTTTTTATAGCTGCATGATGAGTGACAACAATAGGCTGCTCTGGATTAAAGTTAGGATTCGATAATGGAAAAGGCACTCCGTCGTTAACATTCGGAATAAGGTTAATGTCTTGTCCAACTTTCCATGTAGATTCAGTAAGTGATTGCCCCAAAGACTTTACTGTTAAAATAATTGGCGGCAAATTAGTAGTAGCAATTGCCCTTGTTAATTCCATACTGAAATCTGCATTTGCTACAACTACAGTTATAGTAACATCTGTCTGTTTTCCATTTAGCGAATAAGAAACATTAAATACTGTTGACTGACTTACATTGGCCAAAGCAGGATGGATCACCAATTGATCATCCATAATATTTCCTTCATTAATTAAAACTTTAATTATAGTTCCGGGTGGAAGATCAGGTTCAAGAGCTAAGTTTTTCACATCCTGGCACACGGTTATTTCCCGTTTAATTAATTCAATCTTTACTTCATCAGAATGAGACGTGCATTGGCCATTCGATGCATTTAATAAAATAGTATGTGGTAATGATTCTACTTTAAAATTGATTGGATCAGGATTTTTTTTCTCAGAGAATTTAACTCCATCTAATAACCATTCATAAATAGTTTTATCATTTGTAAGCAGTGATTCATTTTTTAAAATAACAGTGATCACACCTTCTTGCACAGTTGTTGCAAAACTAAATTGAGGTTTTGGAGTTGAAATTACTTCAACCTGAACACTTGCTGTTTTTCCATTAGCAGTATAAGTAAGCGCATGCAAGCCTGCACCGGCAACAGCAGGTATAAATACATAATTGCCGTCAGCTAACACACTTACTCCCGTACCAGTAAGCACGCCATTCTTTGGAGATACAACAATTGGAATCTGTGTGTCATCGTTACTGCAAAAGCTATTCTTATCAATTTTAATGGTAGGATCTTCTGCAGGGTCTTGTGGTTTTTCCGGCAGTATATAAGCTATAGGAGGACAATCGCTGCAACACATATACGGAATATAAAAATCGGCGATCACCATTCCGTCCGTTAAACTAAAATGGGGACGTTTTGGTTCTTCGTTTAAGATGTTAGTAAGTTCCTTCCGCTTATCGTCTGGCAAATCTTTGCACTCTTCAAGATAACCGGCCAGGAATTTTTTAGTGCTTAAATACAATTCGGGGTCTTTATATAAAAGTGAAGTTTGTAATAATTTGGTTTTATAAATAAGTGTATCAAGAGGCACTTCAGATTTTACCAGGTCACGAAAATTCGCAAGCGCTAAGTTGCTCAATTCCTTATTTACAAAAAGTGAATTTTTATCAATGAACCGGTTCCTGCGTTCTTCATGGTAAACAAGAATAAATGTTCCGCCACGCGGCACACCGGCCTTATGTTCAATGCCACCGTGGGTTTTGAAATAATAGTTAAAATTTTTTGCCAGCCGGTATTGCGCTATTCTTCGCAGGTACTCACTTTTTAATGCTTCTACCTGCTCTACAAAACATAAATGCAAAAGCATTTCTAAATTGAATATTAATAAGTCGAGATAAAGATCAGATGCAAGATCAGAGAGATGAGACTTGTCATTATTTTCCAATGTTTGCAAAAATGAAATTGCAAAAAGGCTAAGTAATCTCACTTCCTTTTCAAAACGATCATAACGGTTTTTTAATTCATTTACGTCCACATCGGCCAACTCAAAATTCATAACCAATTCCAAAACACTTTCAAC
>JBBPZF010000786.1:0-3441 GCA_038199105.1 Chitinophagales bacterium
GCTTGCTCTTAATGGCGGATATCACATGATTGAAGTCTTCTCTTGTTGCGTTGCGGCTACTCATTAATGTGGCTTCTCTTTTATGAAACTCGGGGTGGCTAAAGCATATATCTTCTTTTTGCAGCCCGACTAGAATGTATTTTCCACCTTGTGCTACATATTGAAATCCGCTATTAATTGCTTTTAAATTACCTGTTGCATCTATTACCACTGAGGGCATATCACCGTTTGTAATTTCCATTAGTTTTTTTAAGTTGCCGTTAGTGCCATTTATAATTTCCTTCACATGTAAATTGTTTTTGCAAAAAGCTAAACGAGACTCACTAATATCAAGCGCAATCACATTAGCTCCTGCGATATAAGCAAATTCCATAGCTCCCAAACCGATAGGGCCTGCACCCACCACCAGCACATATTCGCCTTTTTTTATTTCCGCTCTCCGCACGCCATGTGCCCCGATAGATAAGGGTTCAATCAAAGCTAATTCATCAAAGCTTAATCCATCTCCATGCACTAACGAAGAGGATGGCACAGACAGGTATTCTGCCATTCCTCCATGTTGATGAACACCACATACTTTTATGCTGCCGCAACAATTGGGTTTACCCATACGGCAGGCGATGCATTTACCGCAACTAAAATATGGTATGAAGGTTACTGCTTCACCAATTTTAAAACCAGGTGCTTCATCAGCCTCAACCAACTCTCCTGCCAATTCATGCCCTAATATCCTTGGATAGTCAAAATACGGCTGTGTACCCTCAAAAGCATGCAGATCTGTTCCGCAGATTCCAATTCTTTTAATTTTTATGATCGCATGCCCTTTCGTCAATTTCGGTTTAGCGATGGATTGATATTCGAAATGGCCGGGTTCAATACAAACCAATGTTTTCATTAATACCCTATTTTAAAATTTATAAAGCCGCTTCTTCCGGCCCGTTATACCTGGAACCAAGGAAGGCGTAGTAAGTAATGTATACATAAGCGATCAAAGGAATAATCATTGAAAAAGCCATGCCCCTGTGCTCTGAGATGAGTCCCATCAACGGAGGGAAAAAAGCGCCTCCTACGATAGCCATCACCATAATAGAACCTCCGATCTTGGTATTGTTTCCAAGACCACGTATGCTTAAGGCAAAATTGGTTGGATACATCAGCGACATAAAAAAGCTGGTTAAAAATATCGCCCAAACACCTATCCAACCTGGGTGTAACATAGCCAATGCTACCAGCAAAATATTAATTACTCCAAATATGCCCATTAGCCGGGCCGGGTTAATAAACTTCATTAGCCAGGTAGCGCTAAATCTCCCTACTCCAAAAGCAACAAGGGTTCCGGTTAAAAAATAACCTGCAATCTTTTCGGGCTGATCAGTGTAGTCTTGTACATATTGAATGAAGAAGCTCCAGGTACAGGTTTGAGCGCCACAATAAAAAAACTGAGAGGCAACACCTTTAAGAAAATGAGGATATTTCAGTAATTCTTTTGTTTTACCTTTTGGTTCATTCAAAAGTTCATCTCCTACTTTTGGAAACTTAGTAAAAAGCATAATAATTCCCCAGATAAAAGCAAAGATGGCCAGGATAATATATGGCCAAACCACACGCAAAATCTCGTGTTCAAGGTAGGCGCTATATTGCCCGGTTACTTTATAGGTATTCACCTGTGCAGGAGTCAATTCAATTCCTGAAAAGATGAAAATAGTTCCGATTAATACACCCAATACAGCTCCGATGGGATTGAATGCCTGTGAAAAATTTAGTCTTCGTTCTGCAGATGCTGGCTTTCCCAGTTCTACAATAAATATATCGGCGCCTGTTTCCAGAAAAGCCAGCCCGGACGCTATTACAAACAAAGCGAAAAGAAAAAATCCGTATCGGCCAATTATTGCCGCAGGCCAGAATAAAAAACATCCCAATGCAAACAGGAACAGACCTGTTACGAGCCCTGTTTTATAACTATACTTTCGCATAATAAGCCCGGAAGGTATGGCTAACACAAAGTATCCCATATAAAAGGCCGATTGAATAAGCCCTGCCTGAAATCTTGAGAGCTCAAAAGATTTCATGAACTGCCTGATCAATACATCATTCAAATTGTTTGGAATACCCCAAATCAAAAAGAGCATGGTAACAAGGGAAAATTGAACAAGGTTTTTAAGAGGGATAAACCCTAAAAGTTCTTTTTCTTTAGATACTAATTTCAAGATTCAGTTTTGATGATTATATAAGATTGTTTTTATTCAGATAGATAATTTCAACCGGTAACTTCTTTAGAGAATTTATTTTATCATTTGCATTGTCTTTTACTTCTTAATAATTATTGAAATGCTCTTTAGCATTGTGCACGCTGCATTTGGATAACTTTTTTTAAAAAGTTTTGATTTCCTCCATTGCCTCCGCTACTTTCCCCAGGGACTTACCTAACACGCGGCTCCCACCTTCTATGATTAATAAATCTTCTTCAATTCTTATTCCGCTAAAATCTTTATAGGTTTCCAGTTTCTCATAATTAATAAATTCGGGAAATTTATTTTCTGCTTTCCATAAATCAATTAATTCTGGAATAATATAAATACCCGGTTCTACAGTCAATACAAACCCTGCTTCCACTTTGCGTCCAAGCCGCAAAGATTTCAATCCAAACTGCGTGCTCTTTTTTAATTCATCAGTATAGCCTACATATTCTTCACCTAAGTCTTCCATGTCATGCGTATCTAACCCGAGCATGTGTCCCAGGCCGCATTGAAAAAACATAGCGTGCGCTCCCTTAGCCACAGCTTCTTTAATATCTCCTTTCATTAACCCAATTGATTTTAATCCTTCTGCTAATTTTTCACAAGCAAGCAGATGAACATCTTTGAAAAATATGCCGGGCTGTAAAGAAGCGATTGCGGCTTCATGTGCCTGCAACACGATATCGTAAATTTCTTTTTGCCTTACGGAAAATTGTTTATCAACAGGAGTAGTTCTTGTAAGATCGCCGCCGTAATGCATTGCTGTTTCCGCACCACAATCGCAGAGCAGCATTTGTCCGTTCTTTAAAATATTTCCCTGTGAATGATTATGAAGAATCTGTCCATTTATTGTCAGAATGGTTGGGAAGGCAAGATTACCGCCGGCACTTAATGCCAGGCCATGAATGATGCCTGCAATTTCTGTTTCTGACATTCCTTCATTGGCAAGCTGCGCTGCCTTCAATTGCATGTCGACCGTGGTGTTCACACCGATTTCAATTTCTTTTACTTCTTCATTTGATTTAATAGATCGTTGTGCAACAACTGCTTTAATCAGATCAACACTCGCACCGGTTTTTAATGAATCAACTGAGACGTTTAACCAACTACTAAGTTTGTGCATATTATCCGCACGGTAGGGTGGTAGATAATGAATTTTTCTATTCCCGGAAACGGCTTTTTTTATTTTTTCAGAAATAGATAA
>JBBPZF010000787.1:0-2132 GCA_038199105.1 Chitinophagales bacterium
ATTCGCCTTTGCCTGCGCATCCGCCTTTCAATCAATAACATTCATGTTGAAAAATAATCCATCGAAGCTTTCTGCATTTTTCAGCACGCTAAGTTTTTGTTCCTGTAGCTATTGCTCTATCATTAAGAAATAACCTATAAATCTTAAGTTTTTAAAACTTTAATTATGAAAATAGAATTTAAGAGAAGTCCGCCCATTAGGTTTAAACGTGTTTTCATTGCCTTGAAACTTTCCCGGATGGATAAGTATTTCTCCGGTTAATGAATTTTAGAACAAGAGCATTCTTATTTTTTAATCAACTAATATCTTTTTTTATGAATCGAATAGTCAGAATTTTTATAGCCTTAACATTTATTGTTTCCATCACCACTTTATCATGTAGAAAAGAATTTCTTCCTGATACTGGATGCGTCATTAAGCAAAGGCAGCTGGTGAAAGGCTTAGGAGGCAGTACGGGCAGCACGATCGGTCCGGGTGGTGATCTGTTTGTGCCTGATAACAAGGCCGGCGCTATCTTACGCGTTGACCCGAAGACTGGCAATTATACGACCTTCGCCAGTGGATTACCGAAGTTGATCCCCGAAGTTGACCCCCTTGATGGTGGGGTCTTTGATGTCGCATTCCTCGGCGGGAAAGCCTATGCCCTGGTATCGCTGGTCGACGATCCTCTCTTCCCGACCGGCCAGGTCAACGGCATCTATCGGATTGACGGTCCGGACAGTTTCACAGTTATTGCAGATATCGGCGCTTACAATGTAGCCCATCCGCCAACGGGCTTTGATTTCGAGGTTTCAACCGGAGTTCTGTATGCGATCCAAACCTATCGCGGGGGCTTCCTTGTAACTGACGGCCACCTCAACCGGGTGCTGCACGTTACAACCGATGGTAAAATCACGCTGTTCAGGCAGTTCGATGACATCGTCCCCACCGGCTTGGCGGTTAGAGGCGATCTGGTATACATGTCCGAAGCCGGCCCCGTGCCTCACCTTCCTGAAAATGGGAAGGTTGTGTCATTCAGCCGTAATTCCCCTACGATTACAAACGTTGCCTCCGGTGCTCCGCTGCTCGTTGATGTGGAGTTCGGCCGCGGCCAGGCACTCTTTGCTCTTTCGCAGGGGTCCTTTAGTGGCGGCCCCGAAGGTTCTCCGGCGCTGCCTAATACCGGCTCACTCGTGAGGGTTAACGCTGATGGCACGTTCAGCGTCATCGCCGACAAACTTGATCGACCCACCTCGCTTGAAATTATCGGGAACACCGCATACATCGTGACACTTGGCGGTGAGATATGGACTATTGATAACATCGATTGTCCGCCGTCGGGTTGGCATCATCAGAAAAGCTAGCTTCCTACATCGTCATAGCTGACTGGTAAGAGGATGAAGAAACATGGTCTTGTGGGATTTACATTGCATAGTTTGAAGCAATATATTTTCAAAACCCCGATGTATAAATGAACTTCAACAAACAAAGTCGTAAGGCTCGAATATATCTGTAAGTTCCTTCGGCATCGGGGTTTTCCAATTATGGCAGGAATACACTTCCGCTTCTCCGTTGATGCTGGGCAGAAGCTGGGAGATAAAGTAGGGAAATGGACATTGTATTTGGAATTAGAAGCGGTACGTTTTGATCACCAGTTTGAATATGAAATTACCATTGATAATGATCTTAATACAGATATGTAAAAGTATCGCCACTTATGGTTCAGCCCTATGCAGAGAATGCTATTTGGCATGGAGGATGCATAAAGAAGAAATGGGGAATCTGCAAATTGAATTATATCAAAAAGATGAAGTACTGTATTGTAAAATAACGGATGATGGCATAGGAAGAAAGAAAGCTGCCGAATTAAAAAGCAAATCAGCATCATCACATAAATCAATGGGCATGCGTATTACCCCAGATCACATTTCCGGGATTGATAGCCAGATCCCAGCATCCTGGTAAGGTTGATAGAGGTGAAAATATTTACCGAACTTTGCCGTTACCGTTCTTTTTCGAAAGCAGTTGTCTTAATCTTTTAGCTTTTTTATGCTTTATAAGAGTATGATAAATGGATAATGTTTTTAAAAGTGCTAAGAAAAGTTTCTATTTTAAAAACGGCACTATATGATCAAAGCTATTATTATAGATGA
>JBBPZF010000788.1:0-4104 GCA_038199105.1 Chitinophagales bacterium
AGAAAAATTCAGCCTTCGTAGGTAGCCACTCTTCTTTTAAGAGCCCAACCTTTTCACCCGTGAGAGCCGCCGTCTGGTCTCCGACCAACGGCGAAACCATCATAATGAATCCAACCTAACGTTTACAAGATATCTTCCAATTTAATTTTATAGATTAGTAAAATGAAGGAAGAATATTTACACTACCCTGCAAATTATTTTACAGCTACAATTAATGAATGGAAGCCTGTACTTGCAAATGATAATTACAAGGATATAATAACTGATAGTTTGCAAAACCTGGTTAGTAAAAACAGAATAGAATTAAATGCCTTCGTTATTATGAACAATCACATTCATCTTATTTGGCAGGCTTTACAGAGTTTCACACCAATACAAAACCAGGCATCTTTTATGAAATTCACTGCAAGACAATTGTTACTTACCCTTCTTGAAGATAATAAAGATATTCATGCTTCATTTAAAGTAAATAAACATGATCGGGATTACCAGGTATGGAAAAGAGAACCTTTGAGTATTGAACTGCTCAATAAGAAGATGTTTATGCAAAAGTTAGAATACATTCACCACAATCCTGTGCGGGCAGGTTTATGTGAAATACCGGAAGATTACCATTATTCATCAGCAAGATTTTATATTGATGGCACAAACGATTTTGGAATGTTGAAACACTTTGTAGGATAAAGAGAGTGGATCCATACTCCCGCTGGTCGGGAGGAGACCAGGCGGGGGCGTTACAGGTCTCGTGATTTAAAAGATGCAAAAGTGGAACACCAACGCTGGCGGAAATGCTTCACGTTAGCCGCCATGTTGCAGCGACAATCAGCCAATGCAGGTTCTTCAATCGGCGTTATACCTCAGTTCATCAACAGGCTGACAAGGCAAATTTTTATTAGCCTCACATGTTTGTACTTTGATAATGGTACAAGTGCCGAGCAAAAAATTGCTTACCTCATGTGTAACCCTTGAGGAGCGACGAGCTCAAATGGGTTGTGCTTATATCCTCCCTGACCAAGTCTAAAAACTTTGATCTCTTCAGAGTAATATATAAGTTTCCTTCAGCCTACTTCAAATTTGACAGGTGATATGTGTTCAAATCACCTATTATTTAATTTTTCTTCACTAAAAAAACTGATATAATTTATAGTAAATTTGCCTTAATGCAGCTATTGGCAGTATAATAATATTTTCAACGTATGACAACTTCTTCCAAGTCATTTTCCGGAGGTTTGAGGATGAGTGAGGAGGCGTTTCGGTGCCCGAAGTGCAACGGCGTGATGGTGCAGGGGTGGATTAGAGACATGAAGGGGCGGGAGTTTTGTTGCGTCAGCAACTGGGTCGAGGGGGCACCGGGTAAGCCCAGCTGGTTTGGTTCGATTGTTCCGGCTCCAGCGGAAAAGTGCATTCCAGTGGGTACCTTCCGCTGTTCGGTGTGTGGTTTCCTGGAGTCGTATGCACACCCTGAATTTGCTGCCAAGTGACCAAGCTTGCAGAACTAAAGCGAACCGGCCGAACTTCTCGATAACCACAGCACATCTGGGCACGGAATGGCAGCCTGACTAGGCACACACTACTACAATTTGGACGATCTAAAAAAGATGTCTCGTCCTGAAATAGGTTGACTAAATATCAACTAAAATGGACATCAAACAACAATGCATTGCCGGGTATTTGACAGAAGGTATTGGCTATCGCCAATTGGCGGCTAAGTATGATGTAAGCAGAACTACCATTTGTAAATGGGTAATGCACCAGGGAATTTACAACCTGCAGCTTTCAGAAAAGGTAACAGAAATATTACCCCCTGCTGTTGTTGGCGTCCTTTAGATTTGCATTTCATTGATTATTGTAACATATTACTATTACTACTACTTTTCTTTTTTTGGTTCTTTTTTTCTTTTAGAATTCACTATTTTATGTGGATAAACACTAACCAGCAGCAGCGGCTCATTAAGCCCGGTGTCAAGGTTAAATACCTATGCGGGGATAGAATCCGCTGCTGTTTTTCCCCTTAGTGTCCATATAGCAATTAGGGTTAACTACCCACTATTAAGGACTAGGACGATGGGGCAAAAGTGGTTAATGCATTACTCACAATTTAAAACCAAAATGATGAAAAAACAAACGTGCTTTTTTTTAGGAATTGATGTTTCAAAACAGTGGTTTGATATCTCTTTAATGAGTGTCGTTAATTTTCAAAAACAACAGATGATCACAGAGCGTTTCGACAATACTGTTGAGGGATTAGCTTTACTAAAAAAATGGTTTAAAGTACATCAGGTAACATTTGATAATGACACTCTATTGGTGATAGAAAATACAGGCATTTACCATCGCTTGTTATGGCAATTTTTTAGTGAAAATAATATCCCAATTCACATAGGAAATGCAGCTCACATCAAGAAGAGTTTTGGCATAGCCAGGGGGAAGAACGATAAGATAGACAGCCAGCGTCTTTGCAGCTACGCTTACAAGAATGATGATGAACTGAAAGCCAGTGCTGCATTGAATCCTGAGTTCCTTAAGCTTAAAGATTTAATCACATCCAGGACAAGATTAATAGCCCGGCATAAAGCCAATAAAAGTTATCTGAAGGAATTAAAAAACATCAACGATAAGGCCACACAAAAAATGATGGAGAAGGTTTATAAAACGGCAATGGACGGATTGAAAAAATCAATTGCAGAAATAGAGAAGCAAATATCACTGGTCATTAAAAGTGACCCATCAATAAATACCAATTATAATTTGCTTCGTTCAGTCCCTGGTATAGTTCCTGTTATCGCTACCTATATCTTATGCTGCACCAATAATTTTGCTAATAAAGTCAGCGGAAAACAACTAGCCTGTTATGCCGGCCTGGCACCATTTAGTGACACAAGCGGCAAGAGTTTAAAGGGAAGGAATAAAGTACATAAAATGGCTAATAAAGAACTTAAAGCTTTGCTTCACATGGGTGCTTTATCTTCCATAAAATATTACCAGGAATTTAGAAATTATTATGATCGGAAAGTTAATGAAGGAAAGCATCCAAATAGCGTACTAAATGCTATATGCAATAAAATTGTACTGAGAGCAGCAGCAGTCGTGAATAACCAGGAAAAGTATGTGGAAAACTATAAAAAAGCAGCATGAAAAAGATTTGTTTTTTCCATAGCAATCCTCACCAACATATCAATAATCATTAAAGTGCGTAAGCCAATCAAAATCTTTTATACCAGTTTCTAAAACATTGCTGATGACCATTTATACTCTTCCGGTGAAGCGGCTACATTCCAATGCGGCTGACAGGGATTAAAATGAATGTAATTTAATTTTTGCTGAAAAAATTTCTTTGTCCAACATTCCTTAACCATCGGAGTTCTCTCCCAGAACTGATATTCCCTATCTGACTTATTTACAAGATGCTTTTCCATTTGCATCGGATTGTTGTTCTTCAAGCATTTTTTAAATTCATGTGCGGTAAAACTAAACAATGCTCCCTCCACATCTTTTCTTTCAAAGCCATCTGAAATTTTCCAAAGTAAGTGAATATGATTAGGCATAAGGACAAAAGCATTTATGGTACATTTTTTCTGCTTGACCAGCCAATGAAAAGAGCCTAAAAGAATATTTTTAAAATCATCAGTTGGTAAAAGATGTTCCCAGTTAAAGATGGTTACGGTTAAAAATTCGGTATGATAATTTTGGGGCATTATTGAATATAAAATTATCCTTATTTTTTGTGTCTCAATGATAAGTAGAAAACGTTGGCGGGGACGCCAACATCAGCAGGGGGCCCTGTTTTATTCTCAGTATTTCAACTGGTATCAATCCATGTGCTTCTTTATGCGTTTTGATAATTGCATTTGAATCCGCTGCTTGCTACGTTTAGTAATAATAGTAAGCGGCCGCTGACGCCAAATAGCCTAATTGGCGTGTACCCGATTGAGTTCATCTTCTGAACCTCTTTCCCTGTTGCTCTTTTCTTTTACTTTCATATTGCCAAACTTTTTGCTATAGGTGAGCTTAAAGGTTGTAACAACAAATTTGACGTTGAGATTTACAACCAGGTTTTGCTGCGGCTGATTAACGGAAATTTTCAAATGTGGAGGACCTGAAAAA
>JBBPZF010000789.1:0-6425 GCA_038199105.1 Chitinophagales bacterium
ATAAGCTCATAATTAATTTCAGAAAAATTATTTACGAAGTTTAAAGGATTTTGAATCTCGTGAGCTATGCCTGCCGTGAGTTCGCCAAGAGAAGCCATTTTTTCAGAATGTATTAATTGTGCCTGAGTCGCCTTTAGCTCGGTAATTGCATGCTCCAATTCATCTTTCTGACGCGTGATTTCGGATGTGCGCTCGGCTACTAGTATCTCAAGCTGTTCATTTTGCGCAGCAATAAATATGCGCCTCTCCTCTTCCTCCTTTGATTTTTGGCGTTCTTTCTCCAGGGCTTTGGTTTGCCTATTTGATTGTATCAGCAATACAGCCATTAATATCACTGCGGCAATCAGGGAAAAATCGAGTATCGTATCTATCTTAAGATATACACTATGAAAAAAATCTTTAAGAAAATCGCTTACGAACGAAACAATGACTACCGGAAGTATCGCAATTATTAAGGTGCGTAGGTTGGCGAAAATCGGAAATCTGTAAGCAACATAGATGATGGAGAGAATTAAAACATGCCATATCCAGTCCGTTACGCTACCAAACGATGTAAATATATCGAAAAAAAACAGCGCGCCGACGCCGTAGAGCGCCCAGGTAAATACCTTGTCCCACTTCTCATTCGGAGAGAAATCGCGAAGATTTTTCTGCAACTTACGGATCGCATAAAAAGCAATAAAAGGTTCTATCGACATAAATAAAGTTGTAAATCAACAATGCTATTCAGCGGATAAATATAATTTAAATAAAAATTAATGATGCCCGCCTGAAAATTATTTTGTGCTATTTTACGGGCAGCGTAATTATAAACTCGGTAAGTTCCCCCACTTTTGTTTCGGCCTTCATTTCGCCCTGGTGGCCTTTTGTAACTATATCATAGCTTAATGAAAGTCCAAGGCCGGTGCCCTGTCCTGAGGGCTTGGTGGTAAAAAATGGAATAAATATTTTATCAATCACCTGCTGCGAAATGCCCATACCGTTATCCCTGACTTTTATTTCGACTTTATCATTGTGGGAACTGTCTTTTAGTTTTTTAGTACTCAAAAAAACGGTCGGCTGGTAATGCTTTTCAAGTAGGTCATGCGATTGATCTGCATGAAGAAGTTTATTCTTTTCTGTGACAGAATAAAAAGCATTGTTGAAGAGGTTTAGTAACACCCTTCCTATTTCCTGGGGTATTACATTTATTTTTCCTTCGGGAGTAGAAAGGCTTTCATCCAGGTCGGTTTTCATTGTTGCGTTAAAAGATTTGTCTTTTGCCCGCAGGCCATGATAGCTTAACCGGAAGTATTCCCAGGCTATAGCATTAATATCTGTTGGCTCTTTTTCACCTTTACTGCTGCGGGAGTGGAGGAGCATGCCCTTTACAATATCATCGGCACGCTTGCCATGATGCGTAATCTTAATAAGGTTGTCGGTTATCATGGCCACGACGCTTTGAATATTTTCCTTTCCGGTAGCCGTTAAATTTTCTTTATTAAGATATTCTTCCATCTCGTGAAGAAGCTCGTTATTTACTTCAGAAAAATTATTTACAAAGTTTAAGGGATTTTGTATTTCATGTGCGATGCCTGCAGTGAGCTCCCCGAGGGAAGCCATCTTTTCTTTTTGTACAAGTTGCAATTGGGTAGCTTTAAGATTATTTATTGAAGTTTCCAGCGCTTCCTTTTGCTCTATTAATTCAGCGGTTCTTTCGTCCACTCTTTTTTCAAGCAATTCATTTTGTAAAGTGAGAGCCTGTTGTTCACGGCTGTAAGATTCCTGTATATCTTTATGATACTGCATTTTCTTTCGCTGGCTGGAAATAAATGAGATGAGAAAACTTGTAAAAAGCAATACCATTGCAGAAATGCCTATGATGACCCTTCCTTCGGTATTAATTTGAAGCAGGTACATAAAATGCTTTTGTTATAAAAATACAAAGTATAATATAAGCTACATTGTTAACATCCCACATATTATTTGCAAGTTCAGGATTTTCTTTGATCATGGGAACGTAAAATAGAAATACAAAAAAGCTGGCTACTACATATATGCTAAGACCCGTAACCGCGCATAAATCTTTATCGCAGGTAATTATCTTCTGATAAAAACAATTTTTCCTTTCCCGTCGCACGGTTAAAGAGATGATAATATCCATTAGCTATAAGTGGTTATATTGATTTGACATGACGTTTTCAGATTTGCTTTTGCAGACCTATAAGGTTTTTAAAACCTTATAGGTCTTTGTGATTCAGGAAACCGGCTGATGGATAATAAATGTTGTTCCCTCGCCTTCCTTTGTCTCTACTTTTATTTCGCCGCCATGCGCTTTCATAATATCATAGCTAAGGGACAACCCCAGGCCGGTACCTTCGCCCACAGGTTTGGTTGTAAAGAAGGGCTGAAATATCTTATCAACTATATTTTGAGGAATGCCATTACCGTTATCCGTTACCGTTAGTTCTACCCTTAAACCTCCCGAAGGGAGCTTTACAAACTTTGTACTTACTGTAACTTTTGGTTCGTAAGCTTGTCCTGCTGCGCTAGCTTGCCCTGAAGAATGAAGGGAAGCGACCTGCGCTGAGCTTGTCGAAGCGACCTGCGCTGAGTTTATCGAGGCTTTCTTTTCATTCACCGCATAAAAAGCATTATTGTAAATATTGAGTAGCACTCTTCCGACATCCTGCGGAATGATTTTGACTTTGCCAATGCTTTTATAAAAATCAGTTTCCATGGTTGCATTAAAAGACTTGTCTTTGGCACGGATACCATGGTAGCTTAGCCGTAAATATTCGCCAGCCAAAGCATTGATGTCTGTTGGTTCTGTTTGCCCTGTATTAATGCGTGCATGCTGCAGCATATTTTTTACAATGGCATCTGCACGCTTACCATGATGATTAATCTTTTCTTCATTGTCAATCAAATCGTTTGCAATTGCTTTTGCTTCTGCTGTGTTTCCCTTTTCAATTTCATCTTTCATTTCCACAAGCAAATCTTTATTTACTTCAGAAAAATTATTGACAAAATTCAAGGGATTTTGTATCTCGTGCGCAATGCCTGCGGTGAGTTCTCCAAGGCTGGCCATTTTTTCGGAGTGTATTAGTTGAGCCTGCGTGTCTTCAAGTTCTTTGAGGGTTTCTTCTATCTTTTGCTTTTGCGCTTTCACCTTTTTATTTTCTTGCCGCAATTGCTTTGTTGCCACTACTACCTTCTGCTCAAGTATCTTTTTTTGAAAAATGATACGCCTGCTGTTCCACCTGATAAAAAATATTATAAGTGCTAAAGAAAGTATGGCGTATACCGTGTACATCCACCACGTTCTCCACCACGGAGGCAGCACTTTAAAAGTGTAGGCGATATTATTGCTCCAAACGCTCTCCGGGCTTTGGGCTCGCAGCAGAAAGGTATAGGTGCCTTCAGAAATATTACCAAAAGTCACAGACGTTTTATAATCGGGAGGAGACCACTCTTTATCATATCCATCCAGCATATATTGGTATTTCACCAGGAAATTTTTTCCTGTTTCTATCGAATTAAAACTAAAGCCAATGTTGTTATAATAATAAGGAAGCACAAGATCTAATGGCACCGGGTTCCATCTTGTAATGCTATCAAATGATACTTCTCTAAATTTATTATGAAGCGAATCTCTTTCCTGGTTACTTAACTGCCTGCCATAAATATTCACTTCATCTGTAACAACCGGAGAGGTGGCAGTGCTATCAATTTTTTTACTGGCACTATCCAGCCCTAAGTCTCTCCAGCAAATATTTTCATTATTTATTTTTACATCTTTGATGTAAACTCCGGGCCGTCTGGGATTGTCATTAATTATTGCCTTTGGATCAAAACGCACCAGTCCTGTTTTGTCTGAACCTGTACCAATCCAAATAAGGCCTTTGCTGTCTTTAAACACAGCATTTAATCCGGCGTTTACATCTTTTACGGGATACCCCGTCCGCGAGTTAAAAATTTTTCCTACCACCCACTGTTTTTCAATATTGCCAGCTTGCTTTGCCGGAATCAATTCGCACATTCCGAGGTTGGTTCCTATGTATAATTTTCCTGAATCGCCCTGCACAACTTGCGTTATAAAATTATCGGGCAGGCCATCTTTAGTAGTAAAAGATTCAAATAAATGCCCGGTAAAAGTTTGGTCGCTTATGCTCTTTTCTGCAATACCGGCAAGTTCTTCTCCGCGGATCACACTTAATCCCTGTTGCGTACCGAACCATAAATTGCCCGGCTTATCTTCTGCAATTGTCCAGACCACATTATTAGCAAGCCCTTGTGCGGTAGTATAATTTGTAAAACTTTTGCCATCAAATTTACTTGCGCCTCCACCTAAAGTACCGAACCATAAGTTATCGTTTTTATCTTCCGTAATGCTAAAGACCACGTTGTTTGCAAGCCCCTGGGCAGTGGTGTAATTGGTAAAACCTTTTCCATCAAATTTGCTTACGCCTCCACCAGAGGTGGCAAACCAAAGATTCCCTTTTTTATCTTCCTTAATACTAAAAATATCATTGTTCGCAAGGCCTTGCAAGGTGGTGTAATTGGTGAAGCTTTTTCCATCATACTTACTTACACCGGCGCTTGATGTACCAATCCAGAGATTGCCTTTTGTATCCGTCGCAAGGCAATAAATTACATTATCAGCGAGCCCCTGTGATGTAGTATAATTGACAAATTTCTTTCCATCGTATTTACTTACACCGCCGCCGGAAGTCCCAAACCATAGATTGCGAATAGTGTCTTCGGCAATGCTAAAGACCACGTTGTTGAGCAAGCCCTGGGCGATGGTAAAATTGGCGAAGCTGCTACCTGCATATCTGCTGACGCCGCCACCATAGGTCCCAAACCATAGATTGCCTGTTTCATCTACAATGCCGGTCCTTACTGTATTGTTTGCAAGCCCCTGGGCAGTAGTATAATTTGTAAAGTTTGTACCATCATATTTACTCACGCCTCCTTTAAGCGTCCCGAACCAAAGATTTCCGCGCTTGTCTTTTGTAATGCATAGAATTACATTGCCGGGAAGGCCCTGGCCAAGGCTAAAATTTGTGAAGGTTTTTCCATCATACCTGCTTACTCCATTTCCTTCTGTACCAAACCAAAGGTTGCCTGTATCATCTTCTGCCATACACCAAACGTCGTTTTTAGCAAGGCCCTGTTCTGTAGTATAATTAGTAAAATTTTTGCCATCAAATTTACTTACGCCGCCGCCAAATGTTGCAAACCAGAAATTACCTTCGTGATCCTCGATGATACTTTTTACCGCATTATTTGCAAGCCCCTGTGCGGTTGTATAATTCGTAAAGTTTCTCCCATCGTATTTGCTTACGCCGCCTTTTAAAGAGCCAAACCAAAGGTTGCCTGCCTTATCTTCTATAATGGTAAATATTACATTGCCAGGCAACCCCTGCGCTGTTGTGTAGTTTGTAAAGCGCTCGCCATCATATTTACTTACGCCGCCGCCATCTGTTCCGAACCATAGATTGCCTGCGTGATCGTCTGTAATACACCAAACCACATTGCCTGCAAGCCCCTGGGCGGTGGTATAGTTGGTAAAGTTCTTTCCATCGTATTTGCTTACGCCGCCACCATTTGTACCGAACCAGATGTTGCCTCTTTTATCTTTATAACTGCAATAAACCTGGTCAAGCCCAAGCCCATCATCTGTAGTATATGTTGTAAAAAATCCCCTGCCTTGCGCATCTTCAGCCACAGATTTTTTTTCGCTGGATAGTGGTTGCATTGCACTATTGTAGATGCCGGCAACTTTTATGCTTACAGGCGTGGGAGCATTTTCAAGAAATATTGCTTTGGGTTTTTTGTTTTCAGGAAGTTGGGAAAGAATGGTTACCTGTGGAGGTAGAAAAGTACTTGCCGATGTTTTATTATCCGGCCCTGAGTTTTTGTTTTGAGCGCAACTTACAAAGAATATGGACAGCCATGCAAACAATAATAGTCGCATGGGTGAAGGCATCGCATTTATTTTCTTTTTAAGTCTGTTTATCTTCATAAATGAGCATTGCAGGCAGAAAGAAAAATCATTGGTAATATTGGAGGATTTGCAAAAAAAAGAAATTCTTTGAACGTCTTGTCTTGTGCAAATGCCCAATTGAAAATATTTTAGAAGCTTTCATTCTTTTGTTGGCTTTGGAGGCGTTGATAAATATTTTCTTATGTCTTGTCGTAAAATTTCTTTTGCAATTTCTTTTGTAACCAAAACTTTATTGTCTTCAGGATTTTCTGTGTATTGGAAAAAATAACAGTCTTCTTTAAGAATAAATATATTTGAAGGCAGATATTTTATTTTTACAAAATTAGGTTCGCCTGAGTACGTTTCTACACATTCTACATAATTAACTTTTGAGTTATCTTTTTGAAATAAAATGTCTCTTGCATCTTTACCGGGACAAGCGTCATATCCTTCC
>JBBPZF010000790.1:0-4693 GCA_038199105.1 Chitinophagales bacterium
AATGGTTGAATTTCAACAAGCAGGCTTCCACGAGATCGCTGCTGCAGGTCGTCCATATCACTCAAAAACGGAATAAATTCTTTTGATTGATCTACCGTAAATGAGCCTTCGCTAAGCGGAAATATTTTCATGTACGCCTAACCCCTAAAGGGGCATTTAAGTTTTCTAAAAAAAGTTGCCTTACAAAAATAGCTGAAACGTCCTTACTTCTAATGATTCTCCCAAAGCCCCTTTAGGGGTTGGGGTACTCTATCGCAATACCATCTGGCGGTCAGCATCAAGACGGACTAAAATAAAGATGAGAATAGTGAACGTTAATAATGAAGAGCCTCCATAGCTCATTAATGGCAAAGTAATTCCTATCACCGGAGCAAGGCCAATGGTCATACAAATATTGACAGAAACATGAAAAAAGAAAATAGCTGCCAGGCTATATGCATACACCCTGCTGAAAACACTTCTTTGTCTTTCTGCAATGAAAACAATGCGAAATAATAAAAGCATATAAAGTATAATAACCAATGAACTTCCCCAAAATCCAAAATTTTCACCAACCGAAGTAAAAATAAAATCTGTATGTTGCTCCGGCACAAAATCTCCTTGTGTTTGTGTTCCTTTTAAAAATCCTTTGCCTGAAAGACCTCCCGAACCAATGGCTATTTTAGATTGCTTGACATTATAATTCTCTTTGGCTTTTTTTAATTTTTTTGTGTTCTCTAATTCTTTTTCTTCCTGCTTGTCAAGTTTCGCTGCGGCAGCATCATTGCCGGGTACATAATCTACCCCAAAGGTGTTTAAGATTCTTTCTACCTGGTATGGTTGCAGTACGTGCTCAAATATATATGGAACAGCGAATCTTTGTATGCCCACGCACATTAGCCAAACGCCAACTATAATGATCAAAAGGCTTTTATCTCTTTTAACTGTTCTTCGCATTAGATACACAACCAGTGCAGCAATAACGGTAAGAATGATAGCCAGGGTATTTTTTTCAACCAGGATAGTAGCAATTACCAGCACCGCGAAAGAAAAACCGATGATGAGATAAACGGCTGGCAATCCTTCCCGGTACATAGGTATAAGAAAGGCAAAATAGACCAATGCCAGCCCCGTTTCATTTTGCAGAATTGAAAACACCGCCGGAGTTAGCGCAATGGCAGCAGCTACTAATTGTGAGCTTGGCTTTTCGAAGTTTGTTTCCGGCCGTGACAAATATTTTGAAAGCGCCAGGGCGGTGAATATTTTAACGGTTTCAACAGGTTGCAAATTGAAAAAACCTAACGGAATCCACGACCTTGATCCATTAATATCTTTGCCTAACACAAAAGTTGCCAGCATCAAAAAAATACCCAGCACATAGCCGATGTTAGCTGTAGCCGTGAAAAATTTACTGTCGGTTAGCAATATGAAAACAGCTATTACGGCGGAAATTCCTATAAATAATAATTGTCTTGAATAATTTTTTTTGAGACCTAATATATTTTGTATTATGTCTTCGTTATTATGGTATTCTACCGAAAAAATACACAGTACGCCGATGCTTACCAAAATGATATACATCCATATTAAAACCCAATCCACACCTTTTGTCAATACCGCTTCGTTGCGCATTAATAGTTTACTGGTTTATTTTGTTGAATCGGTAGTGTTTCCTTTTTTCTCTTTTTCCGGTAATAATGCGTCTGTGGCTTGCTTTGGCGCCTGCTCATTTTTTTCGGGAGGCAAGCTGTCAGTAATCGCTTTATCTTTTTGCTTTGCCGTTTTTAATTTTTCTAAAGCTTCAGTTTCATCATCATTTTCAAGGCCCATACTATCTTTCAGCATTTTAATATATCCTTTTTCAATTAGGTAAGATGTATCCTTTGAATGTATCAATGAATCCCTGTACTTAATTTCTTTATAGATGTAAGCAGGCATAAGATTTAATTTTGACAGCGCTTCTACTTTGGCTTTTCTTTCCGGCCCTTCAATAGAATCTTTTAAATATTCTTCTATCATGAGGCTGGCAATAGGCGCCGCAGAACTTGCGCCGAAGCCGGCGTTTTCACATATAACAGCGATGGCTATACGCGGATTTTCCCTGGGAGCAAATGCAGCAAAGAATGCATGGGATTTTTGCTTAACACCATTGTGGTAGTTTTCAACGGTGCCTGTTTTACCGCAAACCACAACTCCCGGTACCTTGGCCGCAGCGCCCGTCCCTCTTTCCATTACTCCTTGCATACCATCATGAATTGCATTAAAAATTGTATCTGGAATAGAAAGAGCTTTGTGTTTTACTTTAAATGAATCAAGCATGCCAAAAGTATCTCCCCCCTCAATAGAGTCAACAAGGTGGGGTGTTATATACCAACCTTTATTTGCGAGATAAGCCATTTCGTTAGCAACCTGTATAGGAGTAACATTTACTTCTCCCTGGCCGATACTTACCGAGCGAAAGGTGCAAAAGTTCCAATGCCCTTCGCCATACATTCTATTATATGTTTTTGGGGTAGGAATTAAGCCGGATTTTTCAGAGGGAATATCAACGCCCAACTTATGACCAAGGCCAAATGCGTACATATAATTATCCCAAACCTTAAGGCTGCTGTCAACAGAACCATATATAGGGTTATTAATTGTCCGCTGCATAACATTGGCAAAATAAGTATTGCACGAAACGGTGATCCCTTCTTTTAAATTAAAATAACCCGGATCAAGGCAACCCATGGGTCTTCCGCAACCATAAAAAGCGCCCGTACACAGAAACCGTGTTTGCGTAGTGATCACACCTTCCTGCAAACCTATCAATCCCTGCAAAGTTTTAAATGTAGAGCCCGGTGAATAATAAGCATTTACCGTGCGGTTGATCATAGGTTTGCGCGGATCAAGAAAAAGTTCGCCAAAATGCTTTCTTCTTTCTGCGCCGGCTAAAAGACCAGGGTTATAAGTAGGGCTGCTTACCATTGCAAGCACACCGCCGGTTTTAGGATCTATTGCTACTATAGCGCCAATTTTGTTTTCCATTAAATGCTCACCCAACTTTTGCAATTCTATATCGAGTGCTACATGCATATTTTCCCCCGCTATAGCTGCGGTGTCATATTTACCTTTTTCAAGCCTATCCGTAAGCCGGTTTTTATTATCTCTTTTCCAAAATTCTATTCCTCGCTGGCCCATAAGCACTCTCTCATAACTTCGCTCCAGGCCTGTCTTCCCCGCATAATCACCCATTTGATATCCTTCGCCTTCGTGCCGTTTTAAAAAAGAAGAATCAACTTCTGAGAGATAACCTAAAATATTACCGGCGGCATCGTAGGGGTAGTCCCTTACTGGCCTTTCCTGCAAATAAAATGCAGGCACAAACTTGTACATGCTTTCATTGAGCCTGGCAATTTTTTCGAGAGAAAGTGATGATTCCAATACGGATACCCGGTAACTCCTGTTCCTGATAATAGCGGTAAGAATTCTTTTTTTAAACTCCGCGGTATCAATACCAAGAATGCGGCAAAGAGCAAAGGTATCAAGGTTCATTCCCCTTATTTTGCCGGGTGTAACCATCAGGTCATAAATTACGGTGTTGCGTAAAATAGCCCTGCCTTTTCTATCAAACAAAATTCCCCTGTCAGGATAAACAACTTTTCTAAACTTGCCTTGTTCATCTGCCATTATAGAATACTTGGTATTAAGAATCTGTAAATTGAAAAGCTGCGCAATAATGATAATGCCCATTATAAGGAACATAAGCATAATTACATTTTTGCGGGATTGATTGAAGGCAGGCACAGATTTTAAAGTGATTTAGCTCGATGAGAAGTGAAAACGGAAATTTATACAAAAATAATATGTCTATACTGTATTCGTTCTAAATTTTTGTTTTCGTACAAACAATAACTCAGTTAAAAAAATTAACAGAAGGCTTACGGCAGAAGATAGCAACATCTTTATTAAAAAATATAAATAACCGCCCATTTGCAGCGCCTGCAAAAAAAATAGCAACGAGTGATGCACAAGTGTAAGAATAGCGATATAAGTAAAGTAAGGAGTGAAGCCCATGCTTTTGGTGGAAGGTTCATTGTAGTTACTTTCCACACCTTCCTGCGATATAAGAAAATTTATTAAAAAAGGCCGTAGATAGGCTATCAGCACACAAGGAGCTGCATGAAGACCGTAGGTTTTTGTAAAACAATCAAGTGCAAAGCCAAGCATGAATGCGAGGATCATCACACTTTTTCGTCCCATTTTAAAAGGAAGCCAAAGAATAAAAAGATAATATAAATAAGGCGTAACAAGATGGTGCAAAGGAGGCACATTATTAAGTACAAAAGCCTGTACCAATATAAAGAGACAAAAGCGGATAATATTTTTTACCAGGTTACTCATTTTTTTTCTGCACTTTATTTAATAGTTGCCGGGCTTCTTCTTTTTGCAGATTGTTTATAACATATACATATTGAAGGTTGTAGAAATTTGCTGAAGTCTTTACTTTAATAATAAAAGTGCTGATTGATTTATCGTTAATAATCTCCGCCACGGTACCTATCATAAGGCCATAGGGAAACTTATCTGAAAATCCGCTGGTGATTACAGTGTCGCCTTTGGCAACTTTTGCTGCTTTGGAAACATCTTTCAGCGTTACAATATTTGTTTCCTTCGAGTTCCAGACTATGCTTCCCGTTTCGCCGCTTTTTTCAAGCTTTGCGCTGATATTGCT
>JBBPZF010000791.1:0-2252 GCA_038199105.1 Chitinophagales bacterium
ACTCATTAATAAAGTAGCCTTAAACATGATACAAAATTACAAACCCGATGAAACAATTGGCTCTAAGAAAGTAAGCATGATACGAAAGCGTAAAATGGCAAACAGAGATAATGAATATTTGCTCGATATTTTGTTATCATTCACTCAAGTTTCGCAGTTAAATCAGGTTAAAATTGCTTTATGTCCGGGAGAGATTAATTCAAGTATTCCCTTTAATTTTTCGGAATTGATAATTTTGGTAATACAAACATCACTATCTTCAACAATTATATCTAATGTTTCTATGATGATTTTCATGATTACTATTAACAGTTCCCATAATCTGAGATGAAGCCTTTGTTCCAGCATTTCTTCACCGGTAGCTCTGAATATTTCTCCTCTGGTCTCATAATGACCGAAGCGCTTTCTCAACGTCAGCAAGATGTATTGAACCATGCTGATGGTGGTGTCTGCTATCTGTGCATCGAAGTTCTTTGATTGACATCCTCTTAGGTTCAGATATTGTTTACTTTCTTTAAAAAAGACTTCGATAGTCCATCTTACCTGATACTGCTCCATTACTTGTATATAAGAAAGAGAAGTACCGGTCGATAATATCAGATGCCATTTTCCCCGCTTGCCAAACCGGCTAAAAAATAATTTGACCGGATAGTCCCTGTACATTACCTGCATTACCAGATAACTTGCTCTAAGCTTGTTGCAGCGTTTGACACCAGTTTCCCGCCTGCCTTTTTTCAGAAGATCAGCAGCGCTGTAAAACCTGCCTTTGTAGCTATACTTCGCTTTACTCATTTTCATCACACCGATCAGGTGCACATTTTGTTTGGTATAACTTCTTACACATTCAATCATGCGCTCGGAAGTAAACCAACTGTCCATCAGCACATAATCCACCCTCAAATTACGAATGACCTTTTTTATCATTATTACTGCCACATCTGTCTTACTCATGTCTACTTCACGGCTACGCTTTTCCCCTTCACTATCGGGTATTCTGCATTTTCTATGTTGCCCTTTCAATTGCTCTTTCGTTAACCCATAAGGCTTCTGTTCATTTTTCCCTTTCTCCCTGTGCAAGGAAAAATCCAGTGGCAGATTACTTTTCCCATCATAATAACATAGCAACAGTAAGCGCAATCCTAACTTGTAGCCGTTGTCCACATGATCCCAAAGCTTTCCTACGAACGCTATGGCTTTACCTGTTTTATTCAACAGCGAATCATCTATAATCAAACAACGTTTTCCTTCCCTTACCTCTTCTCCTTTCTTTTCTACAATAAATATAAATCGCTTTACAAAATTCAGCAGCAATCTGCGCCATGGAATGATTTCCAAACCTTTAAAGCGGTAATACACATCCTTCCCGGCACAGCACAGCTCTTTACAACGCGACTTAAAAAGAGCATGTATACTGGCATGCCTTAAAAAAGGCAGGATCAATAACCGGGGAAATACATCATGTAGACTATATCCTCTCTTCTTAAAAGAGTTTAAAACATTATATACTCTTTTAAATTCAAAGAATGAAAGTAAACTGGTTAGATGATCCACCATTTTTGTTGAACAAGAAAAATACTTTTTTAATTCTTCTACAGATTTTATATCTTTAGCTTGCAGCATGTACTGTTTTGTTTTGCAACCATAAATTACTGAATTTCACTAACTTATGAACATTCCTGCTGCCTTTTTTATGTTGTTTTATCCCCATTATTTATATTTATTTATCTGCGAAACTTGAGTTACTAATTTCCACCGGCATCCAGAGATAACGGGAATCCCATAGAGCTTTAGGCTTCCATTGGTCTGCCATAAAGATTACGGTAGTATCTTTTGTACCGGAGACTTTAATGAACATGGTAGATTGCGAACCGTATGTTTTTTTTTCTGGAGGAGCAATATCAACAAACTCACTCCAAGGACCGGATAAAGAAGTCGCAGTAGCCACTTTGTTTGCATTAGGCGACCAGCCTGATAATTTTGAACCTACCGCATAATACAATCCTTTGTAATGAAGGAGCGCCCCGCCTTCCAATGGCGATTGAATAAAGGCAACTTCTTTTTCAACATTCAAATAATCATTGGACAATTTGGCTATATAAAACCCTTTAACAGGACGGCATTCAAAAATTAAATAAGCGCTGCCATCATCATCAATAAATTGTCCTATATCGCGGCTTTCTTTTTCCAGAGGTCTAAATGTCCGAATTAAAGTAAAGGGACCAGTAGCTTTATTACTTACGGCAACTCCCACC
>JBBPZF010000792.1:0-5847 GCA_038199105.1 Chitinophagales bacterium
ATCCATTTGCCACCGTACTGCCTGCGCATTGGGCGTTTCAGCCTTTCAGCAATCAGGTACATGCTTGGTACCATTATCAGCGTCATAAAAAATGCAAAGGCAAGCCCGAATATAATCGTCCATGAAAGTGGCTTCCAGAACTGCGCACTATCACCACCAAAAAATATGTGAGGATTGAGATTTGAGAATAGGGTAACAAAATTAATATTGAAACCTATCGCCAGGGGAACCAACGCAAGTATAGCAGCAAGCGCCGTCAGCATTACAGGGATGATCCTTGTTTTACCGGCTTGTATCACGGCTTCTCTCGTTTTCATGCCGCGGCTGCGCAATTCATCTGCAAATTCTATTACCAAAATACCATTCTTCACCACGATACCTGCAAGCCCTACTACGCCAAGGCCCGTCATTACTACAGATACTTCCATGCCGGTGATTGCAAAGCCAAGTAACACACCAATGATACTGAAGATGATCTCCGTTAATATAATCACCGACTTACTTACTGAATTGAACTGCAAAACCAGTATTATGAGGATGCCCATGAGTGCATAAATAAGCGCTTGCAAAAGGAATGCCCCTGTCTCGGCCTGTTGTGCTCCCTCGCCTGTTTGTGAAATGGTAACACCTGGTTCGAAATTATTGAAGTTGTCAATGGCTGTTTTGATTTTTTCATTTACACCAGTAGGTGTATAACCCGTAAGCACATTCGAAAATAAAGTGATCACCCGCTTTACATTTTTTCTTTTGATGCTTCCATAGGTGCTTGTATAGTCCACATCTACGAGGCTGCTGATAGGAATTTGCTTCACCGCGCCACCAGCTGCCTGGTCGCGAAATACAATTTTCATATTCAATAATTCAGACAAACTCTGGCGTTGTACTTCACTATTGCGCAACTGTATTTTATATTCATCTTCGCCGTCTTTTATTTTAGACACTTCTCTACCAAACAAAGCCGTACGCAACTGCTGCCCTATCTGCGCTGTTGATACGCCTGCTATTTGCGCACGTTCCCGGTTGATCTTTAAACTAATCTCGGGATTGGTAAGGTCAACATCCATTTTCAATTCTTCCACGCCTGGTACCTTGATGCTGTCCAAATATCTTTTCAAAGCTTTTGCCGTTGAAGTAAGCTTATCGAAGTCTTCACTTTGTATCTCGATATTTATCGGAGGGTCAGTTGGAGGCCCACCTTGTTCCTGTGCAACGGATATCTGGGCACCAGGAACTCCTTTCATGGCATTTCTTATAGAATCAAGATATGGTTTAGATGAGCGCCCATCCCTTTTTTCGTATTCAACAAACGATACCTGCACCCGTCCAAGATTTGGCTGTGTGCTGCGATCACCACTGGTGGGATCAGAGGCGCCAACGGCCACGTTTGAAATAACACTTTCCACCATCGGGTTCGGTTTACCATCGGGGCCCTCAAGCACTTTCATCACCCTGTTTTCCAGATTCTTTGTTATTGAATCCGTATAGTCAACACTGGTACCTACAGGCATTTTCAAATAAACATAAATAAAGTTGGGATCGCCCTGAGGAAAGAAAACCACCGGCACCTGTCTTACCATAAAAAGTATAACAGAAAATATTAATAAGCCAAATGTTCCCAGCAGCAGCCACACGGGTTTCCAACCGGTGAGTGCCCATTTCAATAACTTTTCATACCGCGCCATAATAGCCGGCAGCGCCTTGTTTTGAAAGCTGTGGATCAGGCCATCGAATATATATGTGTTCATTACAACAAGCAATGAAAAAAGTATGAGAATATTTCCCAGGAAGGGAACACCGGCAAGATCAAATAAAATTCCTGCGCCAAGCGGTATCCAAAAGGCAGGACGCTTGAAGACATCGGACTTTCTTTTTACATGGGCATCCTCCGGATGGTTCATAAAGTCAACGGCAAATACCGGGTTCATAATGAATGCCACGATCAACGATGCAGTCAAAGTAAATATGAGCATCGTAGGCAGGTAAATCATAAATTTACCAATGATGCCCGGCCAGAAAAGCAACGGGACGAAAGGCGCAAGCGTAGTAAGCGTACCCGAAAGTACCGGAATAAAAATCTCTCCTGCAGCCATCTTTGCAGATTTCATTGCCGAAAGCTTTCCTTTATTTTCTGTGAATATTCGGTGCGTATTTTCTATAACCACAATAGCATCATCCACTATAATTCCCAGCCCAAACAATAAAGCAAAGAGCACCATAAAGTTTAGCGTAACGTCCGCCCCGGTAATCCATGCGGCGGCCGGCAAAAACATAAACGCCACAAACATGCTCAGCGGTACTGACAAGGCGACAAAGAACGCATTGGTAACACCCATGAAAAACATGAGGATTAACAGCACAAGGATAAAACCAATAACGATAGAGTTAACCAGGTCGTTGAAAGAAGTGCGTGTAGCCTTGCTTTGATCGCCCGTGATAACCACTTTTAAATTAGGAGGAAAAAGATTTCCCCTCATTTCTTCTACGGTCTTTTTTACATCATCAGATGTTTCAATTAAATTTTCACCGGAACGTTTTATGATGTTCAGTGTCACCACATTTTTGCCATTCAGACGGGCATAGCTCTCACTATTTTTTACAGTATCTTTTATGGTCGCGATGTCTTTTAAATAAATGGGCTGGCCACCGGTGTTGCGAACAATTATTTGTTCTATATCAAACATATTTTTAAACTGGCCTTTCACCTGCAACGTTCTTTTCATATTCCCCATATCAATAAGGCCTCCTGATATATCTGCGTTTTCTCTTTGAACCGCGCCTGCTATATCATCAAAAGTTACATTGGCACTTTGCATTTTATAGTTATCCACGTTTATCTGGAACTCTCTTTCCGGTGCACCGACTATATCAACTCTTGTGAGCTGCGGCAATTCTTCCAACTTATCCTGGGCATCGTCGGCAAATTTTTTGAGGCTTACCATATTGAAATCGCCGCTAAGATTCACATACATTATGGGCTGTTCACTAAAGCTTACTTCCTGCACCTTGGGATCTTCCGTAAGGTCTGTGGGTAAATCTATTTTTGCTTTATCAACGGCGTCTTTTGTTTTTTGCAGGGCAACTTCTTTTGCTACATCTGTTTCAAACTCCACAGTAATAGCAGAAAAGTCCTGCAGGGAAGTACTGGTAATCTTATTGATTTTTGCGCCGGTAATTCCTTTCAATTGCTTCTCAATCGGCCGCGTAACAAGATTCTCAACGTCGCGGGGAGAGTTACCAACGTAAAGCGTTTGCACGAAAATAGTTGGGATCACGATATCAGGAAATTGCTCTTTAGGCAACGTAGCAAACTTGTTGATACCTACCAGTGAGACAAAAATGATCAGGAGATAGATAGAAGCTTTATTACTGATTGCCCAGCTTGTAGGTTTAAATTCTTTTATTTTTGGTTGAAAATGTTTCCGTAAACTCATAATAGTTACATTGATATTTTATCGAAATTAACTCGGGATAATCACGCGTTTGTTGTGGTGATTAATTGCCCGTCGTACACTGATTGGTAGCCTTCTGTTATTAACTGATCTCCTTCTTTAAGCCCTTGCTTTATTTCTATTTTATCGCCATATAATTCCCCAATAACTACCTTACGTTTTCTTGCCACAAGCTTATCACCTTCTTTAGCAGCTACCAGCACATATTTCCCTTCTTCATCATTTTGTAAAGTGTTTACATTTATCACAATGGTATTTGGATGAGAGTAATCCAGAATTTTTACTAAGGCAATTTGATTGGGCCGCAAAGCCACACCAGCCAGCACTTTAGCTTCAGCAGTAAATCCCCTGGAGTTAGTGCCTATAGATTGGCTGATAAAGGAAATAGTAGAATTGAAAGACTTATTTACATCCGGCACCTTGATTTCAACAGGTGAACCTTTTGAAATTTTACCTGCATAATTTTCAGGAACTACTACAGTAATTTTAAGATCGCTTTTATTTACAATTTTTATATAACCTCCCGCCTGCGGATTGCCGGTAAACATTTCACCAACGTGGGCGGTTACTTCATCTACTACACCATTCACATCACTGTAAACATTACTTTGGTTAGCGGTTGCCTGGGCTACATTTACATTTGCATTAATAGACTTTAATTGATTCTCGAGCGCTTCCACATTTGTTTTAGCCTGCAGCAATTGCACTTCCGTTCCTATATGCTGATCCCAAAGATTTTTTTGCCTTGCATAAACTGATTTCGCCAAATCCAGTTGCGCCTTCAGGCTGCCGGTTTGCTGGCGTATGGCGGTTACATTTTCCATTGCCACTGCATTATCGAGCCGCATCACCAATTGTCCTTTATGTACCTGGTCGCCTTGCTTTACCAGGATTGATTTTATCTGGCCACCCTGATTGCTGGGAGTTATGTAAGAAATATTTTTTGAATCTACCGTGCCTTGCAGGTCCAGGTAGTGCTTAAAGTCATCTGTTTTAAGCGTGGTGAGGGCAACCAACTTTGGGTCTTCCTGCACGGTAGCGCCGGTGTCAAGTTTGGCAATTTCTTTTTCGAGATTAGTGATTTGCCCATCGAGCTTATCTTTATCAGTCTTTAATTTTTGCAGCTCAACTTTCTTGTCGTTCAATGCACCATCTCTTTCTTTTTTTCCGGTATTGCCGCAGGAAGCAGCCATTCCTAAGAAAATGATCATAATGCCAAGTCTTGTTATTTTTTGCATTGTATTTAGATTAAATGGGTTTTGTTTTTATAATTATAATTTTCCGGCAGCTCTTTGGAAATCAATCTTTGCATTTATGGCATCGTATAATGAACCATAATAATTGTTTTGCGCAGTAACTAAATCAGTTTGTGCCTGGTTAATTTCCTGGTTGCTTCCAAGCCCTTGCTCATATTTCAACTTGGTGGTATTATACACTTGCTGGGCGAGTTCTATATTTCTTTTTTGATTATCGAGCGTAAGCATTGCAGATTTCATGTTAATGCGGGCTTGCGTAACATCATTGTCAATAGACTCTTTGAGATTATCAAGATTGTTTTCAGTTTTCATAACATTAAACCTTGCCTGCGCTATTCTTGCATTTTTTGCACCGCCATCGAAAATGGGAACATTCAATCTTAACGCTACGAATGATGAAGTAAAATATGGCCCTTTTAAAAAATCGAATTGCTGCCGCTGTGCACTTTTGCTATAGTTAGCGGCAAGTGAGAGTGTTGGCAATTTACTGAGTTGGTACCTTTTTACATTATACTTCAAGAGATCAACCGAATTTTCTAATAACTGGTATTCCTTCCTGTCCTGATAGTTATAATCCTGGTCAAGTAGATTCGATTTCACTTCTTCGTCAGACAACGTATCAGTCAAAATCAATTCATCTCTTTGCCGCATGTTCATCAGGAATTTTAAGCCTGCCAGGCCGGCATCAAGCTGGTTCTGTGTCTTCAGCTTTTGCGTTTGTAAATTGCTAAGCTGTACCTGCACCTTATCCACATCAAGCTTTTCAGCAAAGCCATTTTGGTAGATGATGCGTGTATCATGCAGCAGCTTTTCATAGTTGGCGATATTGGTATCTATCGTTGCGATTTGTCTTTTACCTACAGCAAGCTGGTAATATATTTTATATACATTGGTCTTTATTTGCTCCTTCGTAACATCGGCGGTTATTTCAGCATTTTTTATTGCCGCTTTCCTTGCAAGCAAACCTGCGAAAACTTGCCCGTCAAATAAAATCTGGTTAAAATCAACACCTCCATTTAAGACATATTTGGAACCAAATTGGATTTGAAAAACGCCAAAATCTGTGGGAGCAACGATAGGATTTCCATTTGCATTTCTTATGTCTTCTTTTGTTAAAACATTATAAACGGATGGTGAAATGA
>JBBPZF010000793.1:0-2384 GCA_038199105.1 Chitinophagales bacterium
AATGTTCAACTTTCCACCCTGGAACCATTCTACTTTCGGCTCTTTAAAATTCCACTCAAGTACCTTATCCCATTTTTTTCGCCAATAAAAATTATCGGCTACATCGCCCCAAAATTTGTCAGGATCTTCTACACTTTTTTTGTAGTCTTCATGGTATTGTTCGATGGATGTTATTTGAAAAGGATATGCCATGGTAGATTATTTATAGAATTTGCAATCGTTTTTGTTGAATAAAGATAATGTTATAAGCAATTAAAAATTTATCCAATATTATTTCCCTTTAACTGGTTACGGAGAAATTAAATTCATACCAAGCCTGGTTCTGTTTGTTTACAATTCAAACAATTTTTTGTTTGATAATCAAACATTATGTATTTTGCTTTAAATAAAAACTTCGCAATATGCCAAATACCCTTTCACAAAAAGAAATAGGGAAAAGAATTATGGAATTAAGAAAAGCAAAAGGATTATCTCAGGATGAACTGGCAAAGGAACTTACAATTTCCAGGTCGTCACTTGCTCAAATAGAATTGGGTAATCGTTCTGTAAATGTAAGAGAGCTTTTAAGATTATCCCACTTGCTTGAATTTTCTTTAGATGAATTTTTAGGAAAAGAATTTACAACATCAAAAGAAGAGTCCTTCGACAGGCTCGGGACAAAAGAAGAAAAAGTAGCAAGAGAGAAACAACAGGAAAGAATTTCTGTTCCTTCGCTGAGCGTTTCTAAATTTAAAAATATTTTGTTGTATATCCTGGAACGCTGCGCAGGTAAGCCCAACGTTGGTGAAACCGTTCTGTATAAATTGCTTTACTTCTCTGATTTTAATTATTACGAATTATATGAAGAGCATCTATCGGGTGCCCGCTATCGCAAGCTGCCTTATGGCCCTGTTCCTCTCAGCTTTGAAAAGATTGTAAGCGGCATGATTGAAAAGGGAGAGGTTAAAAAAATAAAAACCGAATATTTTAATAAGCTGCAAACAAGGTATTTACCATTACAGAAAGCTGACCTTACTAAATTAATGGCAAGCGAAAAAGAAGTAATAGATAGAGTGATTGAGCAAATGAGTGACTGGTCTGCTTTCAGCGTCAGTGATTATTCTCATAATGATATGCCTTGGAAAGCATCTAAAGAAGGGGAAATAATTGATTATGAATTGGCCTTTTACAGAACACCTCCATTCTCTGTAAGAAATTATGGTAACGAAATTGAAGAGCCATGACTTTTGACGAATTGGATGAGTTTAAAAAAGACTTAAAGCACCTGCTGAAAAAATACAGAACATTAGATGGTGATCTTGAAATAGTGCGAAAAGTTTTAGAAGTAGAGCCGGATGAAAGACCGCCCTTTAGTTTTAGAATCAATGACCTGGGAATTTCTACTTGTGTAATAAAAGTAAAGAAGATTGCGTGCCGTGCATTAAAAGGAAGAGGAGTGAATTCAGGGCTGCGATTGATATATGCATACTTTATAAAGGAAGAAAGAATTGTGATGGTTGAGTTGTATCATAAGAATGAGAAAGAGAAAGAGGATAAGGGAAGAATAAGAAATATTTTAATTAATTAATTTAAAACAAATACTTAATGACTATGGCAAAGGAAAAATTATCCAAATTAAAAACTAATGATCGACCCCATTTTATTGTATTATCGCCTCATATATCGCATCCTGTATTTTCCCCCTTATATTCATGTGAAGCAATTTTAAATTAGTACCTCCATCCGGATTTACCCTGTTGCTTAAAAACACATACACAATATTTGTTTTAGGATCTGCCCATACACACGTGCCCGTATAACCCGTATGCCCAAACGCAAGAGGGGATGCCAGCTCAGATGGATATGGTTCTTTTCGTGAGGCGTTATCTTTCTCGGGCTTATCAAAGCCAAGCCCACGGCGGCTTACAGGGCTGTTATATGCTGTAAAAAGTTTTAGTGTTTCTTCTTTGATGTATCGTTTGCCATTGAACGTACCACCATTAAGATACATCTGGAAAATAGATGCTATGCCTTCCACATCGCTAAATAGTCCAGCGTGGCCGGCAACGCCGCCAAACATAGCAGCCCCCGGATCGTGCACATCTCCATGAAGATGTTGCATCCTAAATTCCATGTCATTTTCGGTAGGTGCAATAAGATTTGTATCAAATTTTTCACGCGGCTTAAAGCCTGTTGAGGTAAGGCCCATTGGCTGGTAAAAATTTTTGTCAACATATTTATCAAGCGTCAGGCCTGAGATAGCTTGTACAATTTTTCCAAGAAAAATAAAATCATTATCACTGTAAATATATTTATCAGCAGGACCAACCTTGCTATCAAGAATGCGCTTGTATATGGTATCTTCCCAACTGTTGCGGAGGTACATATTTTGAGCAACCCGTATG
>JBBPZF010000794.1:0-20203 GCA_038199105.1 Chitinophagales bacterium
AGAGATTTGTATTTTTAATTAATGAGCAGAGAATATAAATTTCACGACAACGATAAACCCAATAGCTATCGGGTCTATTTTATTTCTTTCGCCACAGTTTATTGGACAAGCTTTTTTTGTGAGGGAAGAATACTTTCAGGTAATTATAGATTCATGGTCCCGATAGCTCAACCAGCACTTTCGTGCTGTATAACGAGACGGTTCAAATTTTATCATAAAAAATTTAAATCTTCTATTCTTAAGTTGGTACAAGCTTGCTTACCCAACTGCGGCTATTTTTATTTGAAGATTCTTTTGTCAAATGGGAATTTGTCGGTTGCTATAATTTTTATTCGCTTGAAATCCGGGTGATTTGGATTAATAAGCAAATTGTAATCTCCCTGAGTTACTGCTGATGGAATTTGAAGGACGCAAAATTTATTGTCAGCAATAAACTGGTTACCTATTATTTGTGTGGTTGAGGGGTGAGGAAATGTATTCCAATGGGTTGGTAAATCAGTGATATTTAATTTTCGAACTGATATATTGTCTGGAATGAAAATAGTACTCATCATATAGTCACCTGGTAGTGTTGCTAAGGTAAAATGCACAGCTACTTCAGCCATTGCTAAAGATCTATTACTTGCAGTATATATAAGTTCTACTCCAATTGAATTCCATCTTGCTCCTTTAAGTGCCGCACCTCTGCCTGACAAGGTCCCTGCAAATTTTTCCCGTGATAACCTGTACGCTTCCATTTAGGATAATATCCCGTAGTTAATTCTTGTTAATTCACTCATTACCAATTCCTTTCCGTATGAATCTTTTAAAAGCTCTAATGGTGTCAAATTGCCTAACGAAAAATTTGGTGTTTCTAACCATAGTTTAAATTTTTCCATATCTCCAAATACATCAAGCCCAACATTAGTAACTTCTGCCATTTCAATTATCTTCTCTGATTGAATAGATTTAAAGCTCTTTGAAGTTTGCTTATATCTGTGAAGTGATTTTGTAGAAATATCTAAAAAATTCGCCCAATTATCTTCAGTAAACGGTGTAAAGTGTTGAATTAGGTTAAACAAAGAATAAGGTACACCCTCTCTGATTATGAAAATCATAAGCATTTTATTAGAGAGGAAGTCTGAATAAGTGATATCCTTTGTCGTAGACATGAACTTTCTGTCAAAGTTTGAACGTTTAACTATATTCGAAATTTCTTTGTCAAGTTTAGTGGTAATATTTGTTGTTACGGTTGCCATGATATTTAAGTTTAGACACTTGTCTACAAATTTAAGACAAGTTTCCGTAAATCAAACTTCCTGTTTATTAATTATCAAGAGATGAAGGGTGTTGGAACATACAATTCTTAATTCACAGAAACCCAAACGATATCACTAATCCCGCCACAATTAAAATACTAAAACCCACAATCAAAGGCCGCCTCAATGATTTATCGCAGAGAATAATTCCGTAAATCATTTTTAATAAATTATTGCTTGTTGCTGCATTCACTACAGCTATTACAATAACAGCATCTGCAATATTCAATTTGCTTTGAAACAAGTTGAGGATAAAAGGATCTATATCGGTAACGCCAACAATAAATGGTATTATTGAGCATCCTGCACATCGGGCCAGGGCAACCACAATGGTTGATATGTTTTGTATTACCTGCTTCTATGCGGGACAGTTTTCACCTACTTACATATTTGTGGGGACCCAATCGGAATCCCCTCAAATTTGTACAATGTAATTTTAAGAATTCAAACATCACTGTGAACGCTGTACGGCCTGTATGGCTTCGCGAACAATATTTTCCATGCCCTCTCCCTGGGCGTTAAGCGCTTCAAGACTCGTAGCATCCAAGAAGTTGGCAACAAGAACATAAGAAGCTTTTGTTTCCGGATTGTACCGCATGATGGTCATATAGGCAGGATGTGCACCGTTGTGGCCATAACCAAGATCTGGAGGATTCAACTCGGTGCCTAACCCGTGGATTACATGTTCTTCGTTTGTCGGTATACCTGCTATCATTTGTGCATGCAGCTCCGCATTCAATATGGTGTTGGTGGCATATAAAGCGTTAGCCCAGGTAGCCAGGTCGGCGGGCGTTGTTATAATATTACCTTCGGATGCGTTATGGGAAACATTCTGTGCATCCATCTCCGTGAATTCGTTTCCTTGTTTAAGCCAGCTGGTTACGTAAGGTTTGGGTATGTTCCGATCAGTGCCGAGATAAGGAAAACTGGTGTGGTTCAGTTGCAGGGGGGTCAAAAATTCGTCCTGCAGGAACCGATCGTAGCGCTTGCCCGACACCCGTTCAATAATCGTGGCTAATATGTTGTAACCTGTATTGGAATAATGAAAGGCGGTACCAGGCTCAAAATAACTTAGCTGGTTTACTGCAACAACATTGATCATTTCGGAAAAGGTGAATGTATGGTTCTCGCCCTGTTGCGTCATTGTATAATCAACGTATTTTTTACCCGCATAACGCGCATTAGCTGTTGCAGGAATTGAATCATTCGTTATGTCAAAAACTCCGGCCCTGTGTTGCAATAAAAGCCTGATTGTAATACTGTCTTTGTAGGGTATTGCATATCCGCTCGTTGCAGGAATATAAGGTTCATTTTTACCCGGTATAGTACCCGTAATCAAATCATCGAGATTTAATTTATTTTGCTGACTGAGCTTAAGGATTGCGGCAGCCGTAAACGATTTGGTAGTACTGGCTCCTCTGAATTGTATATTTTCTCCGTAGGCCTCGGGAAAGCCGGATGAAACATATACATCCTCACTGCTTTGACCATGGCCGAAACTTCCTGCTTCCTTCACATAAAGGCCAAATCCAATAGGCTTGCCGGGATATTTCGTCTTGTAGTCGACTAAGTCCTTATCAAGTATTTTTTGAAGGCTTTCCTTTAATTCGGGTTTTGGAAATGTATTTTTTTGACAGCCGGTGTTGATAAGCAACACAATACTAAAAAATTAAATAAATTGTTTGCGCATAAAGTTTTGTTTTTAGTGTGGGCAAAATTTAAATGAATTCAATACGGCTGCTCATAGGTTTATCGGAGTGTAAAAAAAGATTGATTGCTTGCAAACAATATTTGCGAGCAATTAATTGTATTCGATAGCGTGATTTAGTGAGTTGCAGTTCGCTTCATCTTAGGGCTTCTATTCGAGAAATACGGGTGTAAACTTCCCACTGATGTCCTATATTACTTCTTTAATTATTTTTACTTGAATCATGTTCGCTGAAAATCTTACACCCGTGACTGCGCTTCGTTACTTTTAATTTGGATTTATCCGGAGGTTTGATTCAAGAATGCTTCTTCCGTACTTGCCTATTCTGTCAGTTCAGGAAAAAAACCGCCTGTGAACTCGAATTGATCATTAATGTTAGTAAAATCTTCGTACACTGAATTTGCCAAGTCGTGGTATTGATAGCCGTGGGGGGCAAAGTCCGGTTTTGTTCTATTGAATTGGTGAAATACGTAACTGCGAGGAAACAAACCTATTGGATAACCATGTCTGTCCAACTTTGGACTACCATCGGCATTCAGGTTTATAAGGTGGTTCGGGGTGTCGTCCTTAAATAAAATAGCAGCTGCAGCAGGCGGTAACGGATTTCCATTGATTCCGATGTCCCAAGCATCAAACCAATAAAAGATGGTATTGTTAGCTTTGTAGCCTCGTAAGTAACTACTTGCGTTCTCCGGCTTGCTGTACCATCTCCGCCCGTATGCAACAGCCGTTCCGCCTATTTTTTCACCTCCTGGGGAAGAGTTATCTGGATACACAAACCAGGGATACCACCGGTGGATCTCGCAACATTTCATTATCGCCAAATTCCAAATCGATTGTTTATGGTGAAGGTACATGGGGTTCCATATTTTAAAGTAGGCTGTACCGTTATCATCTCTTGTCGGAAATGGAGTATTCGCTAGATCTGACACGGTGTAATTTTCGTTTCTAAATACAAAAGTGTCATTCCACGCTGCTTTCAAGTTAGGGTAAGAAGGATTATTGGAATCACCGACGTCTACCAGTATACTTAGTTTCTCGTCTATTGCAAGTCCCATTTCATGATGCCCCTCCTGATAGTCTGCAAAAAATCCGGACAAGTTACTCGGCTTCTCAGTTCCCTCACTCCACTCCTTAACAAAGTCGGCAACAAGGCCAATTGCTGGCATCGCCTCCTCCAGGAATGGCATTGCTTCGGCTGCGGCAAGAGCAATGTCAATAAAGAGGTTATAAAGAAAATGGGCCCAACTTTCGTTCTCTACGGTGGAATTTAATGCTTTAAATACATCTTCGTCGTATTTCCAAGTCTCATTATATAAATGTCCTATAAAATGTCTCAAATTATTTATATGGTCGTGCGCGTCCCTCAGTTGGGCTAACGTTGGCGGTAAAGGTTTTCCGCTCCCGAGGCCGCCGCTTGGAATATTTTTCTTAATTAAGTCTTGCACCTCCTTAGTACAGCTAGTAAGAAATGATGGCAGCACAACCGCACCCGTAGCCGTAATGGTAGCATTGCGTAACCAGTTTCTTCGGCTTAGTTTTTTTAGTATATCTTCTGAGTTGTTAGTAGGATCTGTCATAAAAAGGTTTTTAGATTAATGAAAAATAGGGTGGTTGTATAAAATTAATCTGAATTTCGGTCAAGCCAAAAACAGCTTTGTTAGCTCTATTTTTAAAGGCATGGTCCAAACAGTTTGTACTTTTTTTGCCGGTAATAGTATAAAAATTTTGATTGTATGGCATGATCGGGAAATGTTGAATAAAAGCAGCGAAATGCTAACGCTTTTACAAAAGAACAGAAATTTGAAATAAAGCACTTGTAGAATTAATTCGAATTTTTTTGGTACTTACGGGTTTAATCCTGGCATCGTATTTTTCCTTATATTGGTCCTAAATGCTTCCACTTATTACTGTCAGTAAAAACATGAATCGGAAAGATTGGGATTAGGGACTTAGCCAAATCCTCCCGACTCGGTTATGTTAATCGTGTAAGACGTCTTCTAAAGGCATGAGCATTGAAATCCAGAATTATCTTAAATAAAAAAAATATTTTAGGTTTATGATAAACTGCCAGTAGCCGATTAATTGAAACGGATTGCAACGTGGGTTCGAATCATCCTTCCGTACCTTCTTAGAACTCTTACTGATACGGAAATAGGTGCATAAAGGACTGCCTAACTTTTTAGTATGCCTTTCACTGCACCATAAGCCCCCATCACATACTACTGCTACGCCATTTAATATTTGCCGCAGCGGAATCAATTATCCGCAACAAATTGGCATGGCTCGACTTAATTGCTGTCACTGAGCAGGTACTAATTCGCAGCCGGTTAACAGATATTGTTCTCGATAGTTCACACCTACGTAATAGGCAGGACTAACAAGAAAACTATTATATTGAGCACTTAAAGGCCAGTTCTCCCATACGGCGCAATTAGTGTACAATTTACCATGGACGATCTTCCATGCTATTTTATTTGTAAAACTGGAAAGGTAAACCGAGCCGCTGAATGTCATGCTAAGCCAATAACCGTCATTTGTCTCCCACCATTGCCATCCCTTTCCGGCGTCGGCTTGATGCAGTTTGAATTTAGCTGCGTCGGACTTATAGGTAGTGATTTTCATAAAGTACCACTGCGGGTCGCCGTGCCAATGGTTCTCTTGCGCCAAATATACTGTATCAGTGGTCTTAGGGTCGAATTGGTAAAATGCTCTGAGATTGTACCAAGTGTCAGAACTACTGCCCGGAAGTTGCGCTTCCTTATGACATCCCGTAAGAAATAATAGCAGTAAAAATGCACTGGTAGCCGAAATGGCGGCATTGCGTAATAAATTTCTTCGACTTAGTTTTTTAGTCATGTCGTCTAAGTTGCTAGTACGATTTGTCATAAAATAATTTTTTAGATAAAAGAAAGATGGTTGGTACAATCGAAGCTCAATTTTACTTGTAGGTCACCAACAGAACGACGATATCACTGAAAGGCCTTTATTATGTTGTGCCCGATTTATTTTGCAAGCCGCCGAACTGTTTGTTCATCTGATTTGTGCC
Organism: Chitinophagales bacterium; assembly: GCA_038199105.1. Lineage (GTDB taxonomy): Bacteria > Bacteroidota > Bacteroidia > Chitinophagales > Chitinophagaceae > Ginsengibacter. The sequence continues at coordinate 6,056 of JBBPZF010000794.1, forward strand.
GTCTCGGATACGAAAATTTTGGCTGTATGGCATGATTGAGGATTTCGAATGAAAACAGCGAAATGTTAACGCTTGTACAAAAGAACAGCAATTCCAACTAAAGATTTGGTAGAATTAATTCGAATTTTTTGGCACTCACCCGTTTTCTCCATCTAGCTTGGTTTCGCGAGTTCTGGTTGCCAAAGCCAAACAATTGCCGGCAAAACATTGGGATGGCTTGATGCGTTTGCTGTTACGGAACAGGTCTCAATTCGCAGTTTGTTAATGTATATTTCTCATCTAAGCCCACCCCTGCGAAATAATTATATATAAAGGGGTCCAAAAGAGAAAGATCCCTTCTAGCACCTGCCGGATACTCTTTCCAATTGTCTTTGTTCCAGTATAGGTTGTACAATTTACCATCAACGATCTTCCAGGCTACTCTTTTGGTGCTATCGGAATTGTTGTAAAGCCAGCCGGAACGAGTAATGCTCAGCCAGTTACCATCAGTTGTTTCCCAGTAGGCCCATCCGTCTCCGGCCGGATGCAGTTTGTATTTGTCTGCGTAGTCCCCACCGATTTCTACATAATTAGGATAAAGATTATATTTTATTGATCCCAAGTATCCCACATGTATATTTCCAAAAATATCACCCACTTGTAGTATAAAAGTTGCATGTAGTCTGTACAATTGGTCGCGGGTGCCCCCCAGGCCACTGCCGGGCTTGGGGTTTTTCACCATGTCCAATTGCTCCTTGGTACAGCCGGCAAGAGATAGCACAAAAGCACTGGTTAGCACAATGGCGGCAATGCATAACCAGTTTCTCGCGCTTAGTCTTTTAAGTACATCTTCACGGTCGGGGGTAGCATTTGTCATAAAAATGATTGTTTAAGTAAATAATAAAATATGATGGTTGAATAAAATCAATTGTGATTTTAAGTTTATATATAAGTTGCTCGAACCAAACCAGTAAGTTTAAACCCGTTTCCCTTAAGAGCGCATGCATCAGGCCGTGTTAGATCTTATTTTTCAAGATCTCGTACCCAAGCTTGCTAATTTGTTTTAGTTATTAGCCCCCGAAACGTTGGTTGGTATTTAGACTCTGAATTAAAACAACGAAACGTAATGCTTCTACAAAAGAAAGGCAATTCCAAATAAAGTCTTTGTAGAATTAATTCGAATTTGAGAACTGGCCTTTGCCCTTTTTCTTAATTGCCTTCTATGCATCGGAGGTGCCGGACATTTGAATTTTCTTCATTTCTATCAGACCTGGGACTGGTAAATGTAAGGTTGCTATAATGCCGGAGGGGTTGTTTTGGCGGTAGGAAATAGAACCACCTAACTTATGAACGAAGTCTTTAATAACCTTATGCCCGTAGCCTAATGTGGGAAACGCCGCTATATCGTTGTTCGATTCAAAGTATTTGTTTATAGCGAGGATTTGTTCTTCTGTCATCCCTTTGCCTTCATCAGCAATAATAATTTGACAGAATTCGTTGTCTGGTAGGCTATCACTTGTAATAGTAATGCTGCCGTTAGGGGTATTTTTAACTGCATTGTCGATAAGATTGCGAATAACTGATTTAATCATTGGCTCGTCACCATATACTGTTCTGCTGGTAATTTGGTGTTGGAGATGAATACCTTTTGTATCAATGATTTCTTTATACACAGCCAATATTTCTCCTATAATTTTATCCAGATTTACCTTTTCGCTCTTTTGTATTTGACCTGGCTGTGAAGCATTTAGCCAGATAGCAAAATCCTGTGTAAACAGGTAAAGCCGGTTTAAACTAATTGAAATTTCCTGGGCTATTTCCTTGTTTTTAGTCACGGAATTTTGATCTATGCCTTTATACAAATGCCCGGCTACTGTATTCAAAAAGTATAGAGGCGATTTGATGTCGTGAATCAAGACAGCAATAACGCTTTCCTTATGTCCTATCATCTGCTCCAGTTCCTGCTGCAGTTGGGTGAGACGGGCAATGCTGTCCTTCAGTTGGTCAATCAATTTTAATTGATCTTCGGTTTTAACTGCTACTACTTGTTCTAACCGGTTGCGTTCCCTGTGAAGGTAGTATAGCCGGGCTCTAAAGTATAGGTAAACCAGCGCCACTACCCCTGCCAGCACCAACAATTTAAATAAAAGTGTTTCAGAAAACTTTTTTTGAATTTCAAATTTCAAACTGGCCAGGACGGGGTTCCTCGCTGCCCCTTCCTTCTTAATAATCAGGGTATAACTACCGCCAGGAAGGTTGTTAAAAAAAATACTGCGGCTGCTTTGCAGGTCTTTCCATTGTTGAGGGGCACTGCTTAAGGTATAAGAAAACTTAACGTTTTCTGCGTGTCCATAATAAGGGGAAGAAAACTCGATGCGGAGGGAGGATGTTTGGTTAGGGAAAACAGGTTTGTCGGTTACTGAATATATGTGACTGGTATCATTCAATACAATTTCATCAAAAAAACGGGACTGTTACTGGTTATAGTTGGTATGGAATCCGGGTTGAATCTAACGACGCCGTCCATAGAAGGAAAAAACATTTGCCCGGTTTCCTTCTGATGAATGCTGGAGGGATAGCACCCTCCATTGAACTCATTGGTATTGAAGCCGTCGGTTTTATCGAAAAAGGTATAATACAACTTGCTGCTTTGGCCACGGATGATGGACAATAAGGAAGCATAGTCAAGCCTGAACAATCCGTGGTTGGTCGACACCCAAAAGTAGCCACTGTTATCTTCTACAATACTGTGACCAATGGCGAGATAATTGGCATTGTCAATCGGCAGGGGAACGATAGAATTGCCCGAAAGGTAAAACAATCCCTGCCCATAGGTAGTAAACCAAAGCCTGTCTGCCTTGTCTTTAAAGATGAACCGCACCTTCAGGGCCTCTTTGTACGGGACGGGCTGTAACTTTTTCTTTGACGGATAAAAATAATACACACCATTTGCCGTACCTACAGCCAGGCAATCTTCCGTAACCTTTTCAGCTGCGGTGAAATAGATGGTGTCATTTCGATACAGTTCCTTAACCTGGTTATTTTGCAGAGCTACAATGTTGCGTGCTGCTACAATGATAGTAGTGTCATTGGAAAACTCAATCGCCTCTTTCGGATCAAAAATCTTTAAAAGTGGAGTATAGCTTCCTGTTTTTTTATTAAAGCTTTGGATGCCGTCGCCAAAATTCAACAAAACATGGAGACTGTCTTTCGGGTGAATGAAAAAATAATTGAAGCGGGCTTTATTACCCGGGTCAAACCTCCGGGAAACATTATTTCCCCATATCGGCGTAATGTACCCAGTGCAGAAAATGTGCTGCGGGTCCCAAAGAGCAACTGCATATATAATATTGTTGTTGAAATTCGTGTTTGCACCGGTTGTTTCCCGGGATGTACCGGTTAGGTTAATAGTACTAAACCGCTTCTTTTTTATACGGTAAAATCCTGTGCTTTTCGTGCTGATCAAAAAATCGCCGGTAGTCCTTTCTTGCATTACATTCACAACGCCGGTACACGGTAAATTTTCAAAAATAAGGGTAGCTGCAACAGAATTATCCTTTAAGCTGTACTGATAGAGTTTGCCGGATGCATAAAAAAAAGTGCCGGACGCACTGGAAAAACAGAACGGGGCTTTCCTCTTTAAAGGCATGGGCAAAACCAGATGCGAGGCCGGTTACCCGTATCTTTTGCTTTTGTTCTGCTTTTTGAAACAGGAATGCTTCTGCCGGGCCTGTTTGACTGAAAATAAGGTTGTTGAGCTTAAAAGTATGTTGCGGCTTAAACGAGTCGCTTTGTATTTTGAATATGTAGTTTTTCCCGTCATAATAGCACAGCCTGACTTGTTGTTGCAAATCCACATAAAATAAATATCCCTCTTTTTCGCTGATGGCATACGATTTTAAAAACTCTCTTTTTAAGTCGAAATTTAACGAATCTGCTAACTGCGCATAGCCGGTTTTTCTATTGAAATTCAGGTAAGTAAAATCATTGTTGCTTTCGCTGGAGTACAAAGGCACTCTCGAATCTTTAATACAGTCACTTGTTGTTATTATTTGAAATTGATTAGGCGATTTAACCTTTACAATAACGTTGTTTTCATCTACAAAATAGACCGACCCGTCTACACCTTTGGCACATATACGTATTCTGTTAGAGGTAAGCCCCTTCAGATTATCAGTAGTAAAAACCCGAACCGTTTCACCATCAAAGCGAACGATTCCAAATTGGGTGTTCATCCACAAGTAACCGTTTTCATCTTGCTGTATGTTGCCTATTGTGGTTTGAGGCAAGATGCTCTCATCGTAATGGATAAAGCTGTACTGCTGTTGAGCTGAAGAATAAAGGAGGATAAATTGAAGTGCCCCTAACAGCAAATATCTATAATAGCAGGAAGCAGTTACCCGTTTTAAGTCACTAACAGATGAATGCACTGATACACGAAAAGTTTTATTGTGTGGTGCTGTTTTTATGAAATTAAGATTCAAATTAACAGTTTTTATGAAAAGAGCATCAGCTAAAATACAAAGTTCTTAGTTTTAAAACCTCCCTCGCTGTTCGATCTCTGATCTTTTTAGAGTTGTTTGTTGTAGAATTAATTCTAAAGTTTAATGTTTCCAAATGGTATGCTTCTTTTCGCTATAGCTATTGTTTACATTTGAACAAGGAACATCATAACCCTTTTTTGTGGTAAGCAATCTTTAAAAAATAACTGCTATTTTTGAAAAAATCTTTATTAAGCCTTTTGCTGTTTGTCATTTCTGCAGGGCTGTCATCATGCAATAAGGAGCATGAGCGAGAGGAAACCAGGGAAAGAATTCAAGCAGCAGTCCACAAGATACGAAGCAATGTTTCAATCCCAAACCCAGGATATGGACTAGGCTGGCTGTTCCTAAAGAACATCGGCTATGGTCATCGTGGTGCAAGATTAGGTTTCCTGAATTTAATGGCCTACGATCCGGACTATGACGTTTCTGTGGTAGTTATGACCCCCCTGTTCGATTTGAGGAACGGTGAAGCTTCATTTTACATCTGTTCTAATTCGTTGTCAGAAGCAGCTTATGCAGCAAGTGTTGGGGCTATCCCGGAGAACCTTGAGGAAAATATTTTCTCCCACTTTTATAAAAATGATAAATATGCGTTTCCTCGTTGCTGATGATCATTCTATTGTACGCATGGGTGTTAAGCTAATGCTGGAGGCCGATTTTGCGCAGGTAACAATTGACGAGGCAGAAAGCGGCAATGAAATAGTGGAAAAAATAAAATTGTTACGTTATGACCTGCTTATTCTAGATTTTCAGATGCCGGATACCGATACCTTTAGTATTATCAGCAACGTGCTTGCCCGGGATCAATTTCTTAAGATTTTAGTTTATACTATGGCTTCGGAAAAAATATATGCCGCAAAATTATTTAAAGCCGGCGTAAAAGGTTTTTTGTCTAAAGAATCTAAAAATACAGAGTTGCTGAAAGCTGTTGATGTAGTGCTGCATGGGAGAATTTATCCGGATGAGCAAGTATTGTCAAATGGTAAACAACCGCTAATCACCCCAGGTAATCCGTTTGCCACTTTATCAAATAAAGAGATGGACATTTTAGCTTACCTGGTGCAGGGGAAAACTACAAAAGAAATCAGCTCGTTACTTAATCTTCAGCTTTCCACTGTTTCTACCCATAAGTTTCGCATTTATAAAAAGCTTAATCTAAATAACATTATAGAATTAATTGCGCTGATGAAAGAATATCCTTTGTACTAAGACCCATGATAACAATGAACTTATGTAAAGGACTTCTTTTGGAGAGATTGGGGAAGCAAACTAAAAACGCATGAGAAAAGTCGGGAAGGCAGCTCTGCATATAGAGTTTGTAAATAAAATAGAGCTGACTATGATGTCTTCTAAAATTAAAGGCTCGTAAAACTCAGTATTTACGGGCTTTTTTTATTTTTAGCCCACCAATTGATATCAAAAAAAACAATCTGCTTGCAACAGATTTTGACACCGTTTTGATGGTGTGAAAAATCACAACGGGATTTTACATCAATATTATCGAAAGATTGAACCCTCCTGTCGTGAGATGGGCGGTAATTTATATTTCTATAGCAGCCTCTTCTAATGAAACCTGCGTTACTTTTTTCTTTTTTGACCTCTGATAAATATATAAAAAAAGAAAGGCGAAAATAAGAACCAAAGGAATAATATTGGTTGCCATAATTACCCGTGGACCCGAAACCAATTGTGCATGTGTATACGCGGCGGCCTCACTGGTACCCGCTGCTGCAGACCGGTAAGTATCTATATTGGCACCGGCCGGCAGGACCGCCGCTATAAGATTGTCGTAATAACCTCCCATAAAAAACATGTATATGGATACAGCAAACATACCTGCGCCGCCGAGCAAATTAATACCTAACGCACCCGATTTAGGAATATTTTCTGAGACAAAGCCCAGCATGGTGGGCCAGAAATACGCTACTCCCAAACCAAATATTATTGCGCCAATAAATATAGACCCCCCGCTTAAGGTGCCGAGTAAATATATTCCCAGCGTAGATATAATGGCCGATGCTAATAACAAACCGGCAGGGGATACCCGGTGTACTACCGGGCCTGCTACGCTACGGGCGAGAGCCTGTACGGCAGCCACAAGCGCCAGTACCAGGATGGCACTTTTGGTTACATTTTGCAATAATACGCCTACCCACTGATTGGTAAAAAGTTCGGTAATAGCCGTCCCCAACATGCAGATAAATAAAAAAATATATAGAGGGGTTAGTATCGCTTTGTACATGTCTTTTGTGGATACGCCCGATGACACCCGCTCGGTAACCGGAAAATCAAGACTGAAAAATAAATAGCCGTAAATAACGGTAGGAATCAGCATAGTAGCCACCTGCCATTGCCAGCCTAAACCAATATTGGCAAACCCAAATGAAACCAAAGTGCCTATTACAATGCCGGCCGGAAACCAAAAATGAAAATGATTTAATTTGGTTGTCTTATTATCAGGATAAATAGAAGTTACCAGCGGATTGCAGGCAGCTTCTACCAAACCGTTGGCTATCCCGATAAATAACGTGGAAATATATAAACTGAAAAAACCTGTTGAAAAAACCGTAAAAACAATCCCAACCAAATGAAGAAAAAAAGCCAGCAGTAACAAGCGTTTCATGCCTACGATATCCACGATCACGCCCCCGATGATGATGGCCAGGGGAAAGCCCCAAAAGGCGGTGCCTGCTACCAAGCCCATTTGCTTTGCATCTAAATGAAACTGTACCATCAGGTTGTTCATAGTGCCTGCACGGATGCCGAATGATAAAGAGGTAACTAATAACGCAAGACAGCTTGCAACAAATAATTTGTTCTTGTGAATTGTTGTTCCCATATACTTTTATTTTTTAAGCAATTTTTAAAAATAATTTATGAAAGATAATCGAAAGGTGTTTACACATTAGTATTTAAAATTTACAACCCCCAGTTTTTTTCAACATTCCGGGAAGTGCTTCCACCATTGCTTCTGTTTTTTATTGAAAGACCTGGTTTATCAAGAGGATATAAAATTCTAAATGAGCAGTATCACTTATTGTCCTTTTTTTAAATTAAGCATTTATTAGACACCATGCCTTTTACATTAGCTTTTACCAAAAATATATCACCACTTTCCGGGTACTTTTTTATCTCTTCCTCTTTCATATTTTCTCGGGCAGTGGTAATTAGCAGGTAATCAGAATCTTCGCCTACAAAAGCGCAGGAAGAAACCTGGGGAACTGGTACTTCGATCTTGTCCATCAATTTGCCGTTTCTCGGATTCCATCTGTACAAACCAAATCCTCCCCAATGCGCAATCCAAAGCATTCCCTCTTCGTCTATGGCCATCCCGTCAGGCGATCCCATTTCTCCGGGGATTTGAATTACATTTTTTTCAAAAATGATCCCGCCTGTTTTTTCTTCAAAAATAAAAGACTGAACAACCTGCGTTGGGCTATCAATAAAATATAAACGCTTGTTGTCTAAAGACCATGCGATACCATTTGAAATTGTGGTATTGTTCAGTTTTTTATGCGGCTTCAAATCATTATCAATACGGTATAAAGCACCTGCTGCATGCTTATGGTCAAGATGCATAGTTCCCACCCATAACCTGCCGAAGGTATCACATGCACCATCATTGCACCGGGTTTCAGAACCTGTTTCCACATCAACCAACCATTCTATATGTTCTGTTTCTAAATCGAACCTTGCAATTTTAGTATTTAATGCTAAAATCAATTGATTGCCTTTTCCCTGCTGAACCAATGTAAGCCTGTAATCGAATTTCCAGGACCGCGTTGTTTGTTGTGCCCAATTGTATTCATACAAAACTCCATTTTCAATGTCGGCCCAAAAGCAGCATTTTCTTTCTGCATGCCACAAGGGGCTTTCTCCAAGAATACATTGTGATGCATAAAGCACCTCCGCTTTTATATTCATGAAGCGGTTAATTTAGCCGGCCAGTAATTTTCTATTTTTTTTCTTAGAAAAGTAACACTTCTTTCTAATTGATCCATTCCATCTACGCCATCTTCAATACTGATCCAGCCATCAAAACCTGCTTCTTTCAGGATTGAAAAAATGGCGTCATAATCATTTAATCCTTTGCCGATTTCTCCGTGACTTAGTCTTTTTGCATAGCCCTCATGGCCGCCCTCTTCCTTCCGGAGATCTTCAATCGTTCCATATTTAAGATAACGATCGCTGGCATGCATGGTTACTACCCGGCTGGCTACACGTTTTAAAAGTTCTATGGGGTCTTCTCCTGCGAGATAAGTATTGCTCGGATCGTAATTGACACCAAAAAAGGGATGATTCAAACTATCAACAAGCTTACAAAAGACATCCATTTTTTGAGCGAATTCGGGATATTTCCAGAAATCATCTTTATAATGATTTTCGAGAATAAGCGTTATGTTACGTTCCTGGGCATAGGGCAAACAGGCCGAAATGCAATCTGCCGCTAACTTTACGCCTTCATCTACTGAAAGTGCAGGACGCTTCTGGCCTGAAAGTACACGACAGTAGTATCCTCCTAAAGCAAAAGTCATATCTATCCATCTCTTTTGCTTTTCAATTTCTTTTTGCCGAAATGCCGGATCAGGATTTGTAAAATCAGGCGAACAACACATCATAGGGATTGACTTGCCGTGATCTTCAACCTGCTTTCGAAACTTCTGCCAATTGCTTTCGTCTTCCATCTCCAGGAAACCCGCATACCATTCCAGCCCCTCAACATCGAGTTTCGCGGCCAGTTCTATCCATTCTGATACCTGCATGGTGCCATCCTTACATAAAGCCTGCATGAAGGCTTTTGGGAATACTGCTAACCTTGGCATATAGAGTTTATATTATTTAAAACAGGAAGCCACGAATTGCACCAATTGACACGAATTTTTTGTTACTCTATTTGGGAAATCGTTGGCATTTCTTTCTTTAATTTGACGATACTACTTAAGCGCTAAATCCTAATTATTTAATGGTCGTTGTGTCTTTGGGTGGATTGCGCCCGATAAAAGGATGTTGTTCCAGGTCCACTACCTGGCCGCTTATTGGTCCGCTTTCATCGGCAAGCCAATAAATTGCTGCTGCGGCAATTTCTTCCGGCCATAAAATTCGACCTGATGGTGCATAAACTGACGGAAGGTCTTTATACCAATCTTCTGACAAGCCGTGGTCTTTTTTTCTTTGTTTTTCTGTTTCAGTTAATACCCAACCCGGATTGATTTGATTTACGCGAACACCATTTTCGCGATGTAAAGTATCACCCAGGTTCCTTGTCATTGTCATTAATGCCCCTTTAGAAACACTGTATGCAAATAGATTTGGTTCGCCACTCCAGGCATTTACTGATCCTATATTTAAAACGCAGCCGTGTTGCTCAGATAAATAAATTAAAGCAGCTTTGATGAGTTCGAATGGTGCAATGGTATTAACTTCCAGCACTCTTTGAATAAAAGCCTTATCGGTTGTATGGATATTGGATGAAACAACCATGGCTGCATTATTTACAATGGCGTCCAGTTTCCCAAAAGATTTTATGGCAAGATCAACAAGCCTTTGTGGGGCTCCGTCCTGGCTTATGTCCTCAATATGAAGGACAGCTTTATCCTCACCCAATTCGGCAATTACTGAATTTCCCCAGCCCTCTTCAAGGCCATGGATAACCACCCTGGCACCTTCTGCGACGCAACGTAATGCAATGGCTTTACCAATCCCGGTTGTGCTTCCGGTAACTATAATAACTTTATTTTCCAAACGCATAATTACACTGGTTTTAATATACTCTTTACAACTTCTCCCTTATGCATTTTCTCAAATGCTGCATGCCATTCTGTAATAGGCCAAACACCGCCAATAATGGGCTTTACATCTAATTGGCCACTTGCCATCAATGCAAGAACACGCTCCCACATGGGCCAGTTGTGGCTGAAACTCCCTTGGAGCCTTATATTTTTTTGAACCAGGGGATCAAGCGAAAAACCCAATGGCTGAGGGCCCCATCCAACTTTCGTAATCTTTCCATTAGGCCTTACAAGTTGCATGGCAATCTTCAATGTGATACTTGCACCTGCCGCATCTATAACGCAATCGGCTCCAAGTCCATCACGCTTATTTGCCCACTCCGTTGCATCACCGATTATGGGTTCGCAACCATATTGCTTTGCAATGTCCAAACGATGCTTGTCTGCTTCCAATCCGACGATGGCTACCTGTGCTCCGCTCAGCCTGGCCATTGCCGCACATAAAATTCCTATTGTGCCCGGACCAAGTACAATAACGCGGTCGCCCGGCTTAAGGCCTGTGTTTTCAACAACAGCACTATAAGCAACGCAGCAGGGTTCTGTAAGACAAGCATGTTCAAATGGAATCTCGTCAGGAACTTTATGTAAACAACGGGCAGGCACCCGCACGAAACGGGTCATAGCTCCGTTTACACCATATCCAAAGCCTTTTCTTGTAGGGTCAAGATTATATAACCCAACCCGTGACATAGGATTATTTACGTCAATAACAGCAGCGGTTTCACTTACCACTCTATCTCCTTCTTTCCACCCGGTAACTTTACTGCCCGTTTCAACAATATGGCCTCCGAATTCATGTCCCAGTACAACCGGATAATTAACAACCCAGCTATGGTCTGCTGTCCATTGATGGAGATCACTGCCACATACGCCGACATTAGCAACTTCAAGAAGTACATCCTCTTCGCCAATTGAAGGTTTATCAATTTCCCTGATTTCTACAGAGCCCGTTTCCGGAGCATAATTTACTACCGCGGCTGATTTCATTATTTAAATATCCTTTATTAATTTTTATATGAATGGATTTTCTCGCAGATAAGTCGCAATGAACTTTCAAGGTCTCCGCCCGCAGTTTTAAAACTATCGCCATCAATGGTTAACGGTGCGCCAAGAACTACTAACGGTGCACCATATTCGGGGCACTGAATAGCCTGTTCTAAACTAAGGCCTCCGACAGCCTGTACGGGTATTTTCACTGCCTGTACCACTTCCCGGAGTTGATCAAGGGGGCTGGGCATTCGCAAGCCGTTTGCTGCTATGCCACGTCGTTCATCATAACCTATGTGATGGATAACGAAATCGCAACCCAGGTCTTCGAGCCATTTGGCTGCGGCAATCATATCTTCGCATCCAAGATTATCTCCCATTACTTTTACGCCAAAATCTTTACCGGCATTCACTACACACTTAATGGTTTCTTCATGTGCTCTTGCCATAACTACAACATAAGTAGCACCAGCTTTTGCCATCATCTCGGCTTCAAGATAGCCGCCATCCATCGTCTTGAGATCAGCGACAATAGGAATACCAGGAAAAGCTTCACGCAATTTTCTAACGCCATGCAGCCCCTCTGCTAAAATAAGCGGCGTTCCTGCCTCCAGCCAATCAACACCGGCACGAATAGCCATTGCAGCAGTTTCAAGCGCTTCATCAATGTTTGTTAGGTCAAGAGAAATTTGAACAATAGGGTTCATTTATACCAAGTTTATATTTTTAGCAAGGAAATAAATTAAAGGTGGGCGCCTCCAATACAATAATAAATCCAAATCCAGGGATTATGCTATGAGATATAAAAAGAACAGCTATCTTAATTTTAGGGTAACGGCTTAACCATTATATCCTTAAAAAATACTATGCTTTTTGGATCATGACCCTGCAACGCAAAAGTACCATCAGATATAATTCTGTTAGCATGTCCTTTTGGAGGAACAAAACCATCCGGCTGAGTCCAATCTGTAACTACAGTATTATTTATCTTGACAATAACATGCTTGCCTTCAACCCTAATATATTCAGTAAACCAAACATCATCCTTAACATACACTTCTTTGGTATCTTTAATGTCGTATAATCCCCCGGTTCTTTTCCAGTCCGTATGAGAATTATTTACCTGCACTTCGAATCCTTTATCAGGAAAGCCCTTTTCCTGGTATTCGGTATGAAAATATATTCCTGAATTTGATCCCGGCTTAGTCATTACCAAAGCTTTGAATTCAAAATTTTTGAAGTCATGATTCATTACAGGGCCATCATAAAATAAGTGTGCAGTTGTACCTGCCACCTTAATACTACCATCTTCGATTGAAAATGTACCTTCTTTATTAGCTTTCCAGCCATCAAGGGATTTACCATCGAAAAGGCTGATCCAGCCTTTGCCGCCTTTAGTTTTGTTAGTGCTTGAACACGCCATTAGAGCAACTATCGAAACAAAGAATAAAATACTTTTTTTCATAAATTATTTTTATTAAATCATTCCTTTAAATATTTATTATATCAAACTCCTAAACTCCAGCCTGGGCGGTATTCACGTTTCACAAACTGGTTGGCTTCATCAAAATTGGTAATCTTCATTGCTTTTGCATCCCATATAAGTTTCTTTCTTCCGGGATAAACTGATCTGTTTTTTTCGTTTTTAGTTTCAAAATTCCAACTGCGAATCGCCAAATTACCAATCAATACACTTTCCGCAAAGGGACCGGCATAATCAAATGAAGAACTTGTTTTTGCCTTACCATAACCAGCCATGCAGGCATTTACCCATTGAAGATAATGCCCCTCGGGAACACGGGCTATTGTTTGCTTGGGCATGGTTACTTCTGTCATAAGTTTCGTTGGTAATAATCTTGGATTTTCTCCATAGCAATCAAAAAGTAATTTTCCCTTTGTGCCAATAAATAAAATGCCGCCATCGCTGTTTCCAAATGGCTCACCAGGCAACAACTCATCAGGAAGTGCAGGCAGCAGCCCACCATCATGCCACGATAAATCGATACTTCCTTTGCCATCTTTCCTCGGATACTTCAGGTGTATGATAGAAGCCGCAGGAAACCCATCCGGATATTTGGCCTCACCGCCATCTATTGTCCAGCTTTTGGGAATACTACATTCAATTTCGGAAGGGAAATCAATGGGTAGAATACGAAATGCAGGATCCATCATGTGGCAAGCCATATCTCCCAAAGCACCGGTACCGAAAGCATTCCATCCTCGCCAGCTAAAGGGCATATAAGCAGGATTGTATTCAACCTGCTTTGGCGATGGGCCGAGCCAAAGATCCCAATCAACCTCCGGCGGCACAGGAAAAGTGCCGGTGGGTGTAGGTAATCCTTGAGGCCATACCGGACGATTGGTCCATGCCTGGACTGTATGCACATCTCCAATCATTCCTGCATCATACATTTCCTGTCCCTGGCGAACGCCATCACCTGATCCTCCCTGGTTTCCCATTTGGGTGACAACTTTATAGCGTTTGGCTGCTGCTGCAAGTGTACGGCATTCATAAATATCGTGGGCCAGGGGTTTTTGAGTGTATACATGTTTGCCTAACTGCATTGCCGCCATTGTCGCTACTGCATGTACATTATCCGGGGTAGAAATTGAACATGCATCGATATTGTTTTTTTCTGCATCCAACATTTTTCTGAAGTCCTTATAATATTTCGCCTTGGGATGAGCAGCTCTCGATTTTGCGGAACGACGATCATCCACATCGCAAAGTGCGACGATGTTTACGTTAGGGCTTTTTGAAAATTCCCTCAAATCTCCCTCACCTTTGCCTCCCGCCCCTATACCCGCAATATTTAATTTGTCGCTTGGAGCTACAAAGCCTTTACCTC
>JBBPZF010000795.1:0-4987 GCA_038199105.1 Chitinophagales bacterium
ATTTGGCTTCCTGAAAACAACTACTATCTAATTGTAGCAGATAAAAACGATAAAATTTTATATGAAACCGATTTATAAGTTAGCCTGAAGCAGTTACAAAGCAGCATGAACTGAATTTACCTTTTCACCAAAAAATATTGCTGAATGCCTGTCAAAATCTTCCGTAGAATCGGTTGTATAAAAACTGAGCTGCCCATTCTTGCTGCACTTCGCCTCAATTTCACTATGCCTCAATAAATAATCTTCCAGGCTTTTGGCAACAATTTTACCCTGTGAAATAACGGTGATATTACCCGGAAGAAATTTTTTAATCTTATTTAATAGCAACGGGTAATGCGTACAAGCGAGTAGAATGGTATCAATTTCAGGTGAATCTTTTAATAGCACCTGCAAATCTTTATTGATGAAATAATCAGCTCCCGGAGACGCGTACTCGTTATTTTCAACCAGCGCCACCCAAAGTGGGCAGGCGTGCTGATGTACAAGCAAGTCAGGAAAAAACTTCTCAAGCTCGATTGGGTAAGAGTTAGACTGAACTGTTCCCTTCGTTCCCAATATGCCAATATTATTTGTTTTGGTATAATTTCCGATAATCTCTACGGTTGGTCTTATCACGCCAAGTACTCTTTTACTTTCGTCAATCAAAGGAAGATCATTTTGCTGAATGGTTCGGAGCGCCTTTGCAGATGCGGTGTTACAAGCCAATATAATTAACGGGCACCCCTGGCCGAATAACCATTTAACTGACTGCAACGTGTACTCGTAAACTGTTTCAAAAGACCTTGTGCCGTAAGGAGCCCTTGCGTTATCACCGAGATATACGTAATCATATTGCGGCAACTGCTTTACAATTTCTTTTAAAACCGTAAGGCCACCGTAGCCTGAATCGAAAACTCCTATGGGTGATGATGTACGCATTGTTCAAAAATAAACAAGCCATTCGTTTTAATGAATGGCTTGCGCAAAAATTGATTTATAAAAATTATTTAATTGCCGGAGCTCCGGTTGCGGGAGCATCTTTTAATCCAAGTTTCTTTTTTACAAGTGGGCCAATATCACTTGAAGGAGGCATAATTATTAACGCTTCCCTTGGTAATACATAAGTGTAGCCATTTTCTTTGGCAACTTCTTCAATAGCTGTTTGCAATTTCTTTTGAATGGGCACTGAAAGCTCTTGTCTTTTTTGCTCAAACTGATTTTGAATCTTTTGGTCTTCGCCACTTAAATCCTGTACTTGCTTTTGCAGCTCTGTTCTTTTTACTTCTTTTAAGCTCGCACTCATAGTAGAAGAATCTTTATAAAATTTTTGTACAGCTTCATTCAGTGTAGTTTGCTTATCCGATGCATTTTGGTATAATGACTTTTGATAACCATCAAGCTGAGTTTGTACTTCGGCTGCTTCAGGCATTAATTGAATGACTTCGTCAGCGCTGATGTAACCAATCTTTTGAGCATTTGCCGCATTAGAAAATCCAAACATGCCGGCAGAAATTAAAGCGAGTGTAATAAACTTTTTCATCTTTGTTTTTGAGATTTGTTTAATATTTAAGTATTCGAATTTGTATTTAAGGATGCACCTGCAAAGGTGCTTTCGCATTTATTTAACACCCAATTCTTTTAACACATCATCGCTCTTGTCAAGTTTTGGGTCGGCAAATATAACAGTAATTCCTTCACTTTTATCTAAAATGAAATCATATAATTTTGAAACGGCTAACTTTTGAACAGCATTGTAAACCCTGTCCTGTATTGGTTTTATAAGCTCTTCACGCTTTTTAAAAATATCCCCTTCATATCCAAACCTCTTTCTTTGTAAATCCCTTAGCTCCTTATCTTTATTGAATAATTCATCCTCGCGTTTCTTTTTTAGTTCATCGCTCAGCATCACTTGCTCGGCATCATAATCTTTATACATCTTATCAAGTTCTGCTGATTTCTGGTCAAGTTCCTGCTGCCATTGTGCGCTAAACTGGTCCAGCTTCTGCTGCGATTCTTTATACTCGGGCATTTTTTCAAGAATATATTTTGAATCAATAACAGCATAGCGTTGTGCAAATGCGCCTGCTGCAAGTGTTAAGCATAATAGTAACGAGACTGAAATTTTTTTCATAATAAAAAATTTTTATTGCTGATTTTATTCGGGCTCCTGGCCAAGCATAAATGTAAATTTACCTGCACCTTTAAACCCTGTGTTTCCGTTTATCCTGTCTAACCCGATGCCGTAATCGAAGCCAAGCAGGCCGAACATAGGAAGAAAAAACCGCATACCTACGCCCACAGATCTGCGCAATTTAAAAGGATTATAGTCTTTAAAAGTATACCATCCGTTAGCGGCTTCAAAAAATGTAAGGCCATAAATAGTGCTGCTTGCACTGGTGCTAAAAGGATACCGCAACTCAAGCGTGTATTTATTAAAAATAGTAAAAAAGTCCCTGGCAGAGCTGATGTCAGGATTTATTTTAGGATTAGAATTGTCATAAACAGGATAACCTCTATGCGCAATAATATCATATCCTAACAGCCCATAGTTATTACTGAGGCCCGCATCACCAAGTTGAAAACGCTCAAAAGGAGAAGTAATTGTTTTATCAGAATACCGGCCAAGGAATCCATATTTTGCTGCCGCTTTAAATATGAATTGTTTATTCTTGTCGGGGCCGCGGCCTTGCCCAATCGGCACATACCACTCTGCTGTAAACCTTTCTTTATGAAACTCTACAAACTTATATGGCTCGGATTTGCTTTGAGACAAACTTTCATTTTTGAACAATGAATATGGCGGAGTAAGCTGAGTGCTCAATATAAAGTTAGACCCGCTCGTAGGAAAAATAGGATTTGGTCCTGCTGAATTTCTTGCAAGTGTTATCTTCAAACTAATATTGTTGGAAACTCCATTTGTAAGGCCGGGAAATATATTGTAATTCTTCAAATTGTATTTCTGATAATTCAATTGATACACCAGGGCAAAATAGTCATCCGGCCATTTTAATTGCTTACCAAGCGATACACTAAAGCCGGTTGTTCTTATAAATGACGAGTCCGCATAAGAACGATCGTAATATCCAAATCGGTTATAAGCATTTGCATACTTTGTATCGTAGTAACTTATGGTAAATGAATTTCTTTTTTTACCTCCAAGCCATGGCTCTGTAAAAGAGAAATTGTAAGAGCGAAACTGCTTTCCATTACTCTGCGCCCTTAAGCTTAATTTTTGCCCGTCGCCACTTGGCAAAGGTTGCCAGGCTTTTTTATTAAAAATATTATAAATAGAAAAGTTATTAAACGTTACCCCCAATGTACCTGTAAGCCCAATGCCACCGCCAAATCCTGCAGAGAGTTCAAGCTGGTCAGACGATTTTTCTTCGAGCCCCCATCCAATATCAACAGTACCATTGTCAGCATTAGGAACAATGGACGGGTTTATTTTTTCGGGATTAAAATAGCCAAGTTGGGAAAGCTCACGTTGCGAACGGATGATAAGCTCGCGACTAAATTTATCGCCCGGAACTGTTCTCAATTCGCGGCGGATAACGTAATCTTTTGTCTTATTGTTGCCGGTAATCTCCACTTTGCCAATTGTAAACAGCGGACCTTCGCGTACCCTTAACTCAAAATCAATTGTATCATTATACACAGCTGTTTCTACAGGGTCAATTTGGAAGTATAAATAGCCATCATCCTGGTAAAGACTGCCTATATCGCCTCCTTCCGGGGAAGCCTGTCTACCTAATTTTTTATTAAGCGCTTCTACATCGTAGCTGTCACCTTTTTTAATGCCCAGTAAAAGGTTAAGTACCGAATCGGAATATTTAGTATTTCCCTTCCATGCAATATTGCCGAAGAAATAATGATGGCCTTCATTTACTTTGATTGCTACATCCAGGTTTCCATTATCGCCATAAGTAGTATCATTTAGTATTATTGCATCGCGAAAACCAAGCGAGTTATAATAAGTTAATAAGCTCTGTTTATCTTCCTGGTATTTTTTGTCATTAAATTTTGCTGAACTCAATTTGAAGCGAACATAAGGATCAAGCAACTCCTTTGTTTTGGTCGGAATCAAATATCCATTCGTACGCATATATTCGCTGAATGTGACTTTGTTACTGTGCGTGGAATCATACACGTTTTCATTAACAGAAGGAAATAAAGTAAACCTGCTCTTTTCGTGGGTGCCCTTCATTTGCTTCTTCAATTTAAAAGCAGGTACAGATTCATTGCCTGCAAAATAAATTTCGTTCACTCTTACCTTTGCATTTTTATCTACCACGAAAATAATATCTACACCATTGGTTGCTTTGCTGTCTTTTGTTTGTATTACCTGCACCTCTACATTCCTGAATCCTTTATCTACATAGAATTTCTTAATAATCGCCCCGGAAGATATTTTTAAATTCTCTGTAACCCTGGTCTGCCTGCCTTTTGAAAGGCCTAACTTGGTAGAGAGATCATCGGATTCGCTTTTGCTTACTCCTTTAAACTTATACGAAGCCAGTGTAGGCCTGTCCGTTATATGTATTTCTACCGATAAATTATCGCCGACAAGGTTTGTAAAATATACTTCAGCATCTGATATCAGGCTTTGCTTCCATAGATTAGTAATGGCTTTGGAGAAATTATCACCGCCGGGTATTTTCACTTTATCGCCCTTGGCTAGGCCACTTATAGAAATAATAAGATTCGGGTCAAATGATTGTGTGCCCGTAACGGTAATATCTGCAATTGTATATTCCTTTGGCGTCTTCGCATTAAAAATATTCTCCAGCCCTACGTTCACCGAAACCGGTGTCGTATCACTTTTGTTAGTAAAAGAATTTTGTAAAATAGGAATTGTATCTGCTAACTTTTGTGAATCAGCAATATTTACCGGCACCGTGGCGGAGTCATTTGTAACCTGGGCGAAAGTGATAGTTTTGGCAGTAACAGCTACTACTACTAAGAATAAAATCTTGTAGATTTTGGGCATTAAATCAATTTTTATAAGGCG
>JBBPZF010000796.1:0-2695 GCA_038199105.1 Chitinophagales bacterium
AAGGAGTATATTTGTATGATTTCCTTTTCTTCGATAAAACCATTTTCATCCAACTTTTTATAAAAATGCTGGGTTATCTCATGGTTATCCTTTGAGGAAGACCGACCAAAGTAGTCAAAAGACAAGCCAAACTGTTTGTAAATGGCCTTTTGAATATCATGCTGTTTAGTGCAGTATTCGGCAACATCCGTATCCTCAGCCAACGCCGCCAACTCAGCGGGTGTACCGTGGTCATCCGTTGCACAAATGAACAGAACCTGATTACGTTGTTGGCGCAAAAAACGAGCGTACACATCAGCAGGCAGCAGTGATCCGACTAAATTGCCTAGGTGCTTAGTGCCGTTAATGTATGGGGTTGCACTGGTTATTAAATATCTCATATTTGTAATCTCCTTGTTTATGCAATTAATTCTATTTTAACCTTTGACCAGTCGGGATGTTGATTCGAGTTAGGCAATACTGTGCTTCGTAACTTCTCGTATGCGCTTTCACTTGGATCATTTGGATCTGCAACACGTCGGGCAAGCTCAAGATATCGAATACCACGAGAATACTTGCCATCAGCTGGATTAACGTATATTCCAAGAGCATCTTCTGGTATATCGGTAAGACTGTTAGCTCCGATTGCGTTCACATTCTTGTCGTCAACTCGAAGACAATACGATTTGCCTAAAATAATTTCAGGTACTTCAGCTTGCTCCGGCTTTCCAAGCCGACCGTTGCCGTATTTATCGGCATAGGCAAGAAATAGCGTTGCTCTTTCGTCTCTCGGCAACTTACTCAAATCCTCAAGCACTAATCCCTCAGGGAAATTACGCAACTGATCCGCAACGGACGAACGGTACTGTTCGCCCTTCGGCCAAATTGGATTGTCATCCTTAATTCGCCATAAAGCTCTTACTAAGCCTCTACTTGCAACTCCTCGCAAAAATTGAAGTTGGGCAATAACTTGAATGTTAGCTCCCAGTTCCGCAATAAAGAAATCATCGCCATTTTGGCCATTTTCATGGTGTTCTTTACGTCGTACAGCCCAATTACAGCCCGCAATTATTATTTGATCCAGTGACCTTTCAATAACTTGCGCGTCAGGCAGATGGGTTCGCTCGTACTTTTCATAAATTCCAAAAATTCTTTGTTGCTCTTCTCGTAATTCTGCGACTGTAACAAGTCCATATTCGCCCACAGCTGTCCAAGTACCTATAGGATACTTTGCGTCTTCAAAATATCCATTGCCACGAACTTGAGCGGTCAAAGCTGAATCAAAATCGTAGATTGGTGGTGCTCCTTGTGGAGTTTGTGAATCGCTGAAAGTATCGTTGAATCGTATCGTACTTTCTCGTTCACCAGTTGATGGTATTAAAATTCCAGATTCTGTAGTGTACATATTATTCCTTTTCGTAAAATCTAAATAATTAAAAACATTTAAAAACCGGCCCTAGGCCGGTTTAGTGTGTTCAAATTATTTTGGAATTAAGAAATCGGCCTAGGGCATAGCATAGGCATCATCATAACTCGACTTCGTGTTTCAAAAATAAACATACGAACATCATACACTAGTTTAGTCAAATTTGTCAATAGCAAACCTAAACAAAGCCTTGCAGCCAAAAGCCTCGACGATTACAGCTTCGCTGGAACAAACGTCGGGGCTGGTGGTATTTCACTTGTCGTAGGATCGCAGTCGAGCCGCCATTTACCGGCTAACTCTCAGTTTTTAAGAGCTTGTGAGAAAACGGGTTCGAGCCTTGTTATTTTTATCATTTAGCGTAGAGAGCTATTTGGAGGCACCCTCCCACTGTCTCCTCAGTATAAGAATAGAACAGCCCGCATCAAGGTCGTTCCTCGCAAGCGGGGCTCCACCTTGACACGAACTGTTCTATTCTTGCCCGTTCGACAGAGCGGGAGGTCGACTCGCTGGAAGTCAATTTAATATTTGGAGGAGAATTACTATGGATGTAGAAAGTGATACAAGAATCGCTGAGATAAATGATAGGTTTCGTAAGTCTGGAACAGCTTTTATGCTAACACAAGGAACTATGGTATTAGGTGATGTAACCGGTTTGATAGATGCGGTGCGTACCTATAGTGATTTTAATGAGGATAACGATCCTTGGGGAGAACATGATTTCGGTTCACTCGATTGGTACGGCAATAAGCTGTTCTGGAAAATTGATTACTACGATCAGGAATTAAAGTACGGCAAGGATCCGTTAGATCTGACATGTAATCGGGTATTAACGATACTGCTGGCTGACGAGTATTAAGTTCATAAAGCCCGGGGATTAGCACTCTCCGGGCTTTATATGTAAAAGGCACCACTGTTTCTAAGAATTATCTTTACGTAGCTCTCCCACTAGTGGACGTACTTCGCAACTATTCTTAAATCTGTTCGCTGGGCGTTGAAATGGCTATTACAACAACCTCACGATCTATCAAATGCGTAAGTGCGCCAGTTAGTAGCTCTCCTCCTAAATCGGTGGTTTTATGCATAGTACGGACTTTGCCGGGATGAACCCCAGCCACACTAGGGTTTTCGGGCTCATGAGTTAGCAAGCCTCGGGCAGTTAGGTGGCCCAGCTTTCTGTATATCGAACCGTTACCAATCTTTTCCTCGCCTAAAATTTCTCCCAATGCATAGCCATAGGTACCGTTAGGATTACTAGCAGCCGAAAGAATAAGGACTTCGGCAATAGTTAAA
>JBBPZF010000797.1:0-5398 GCA_038199105.1 Chitinophagales bacterium
ATAAATGATTTTTTGCGATGCAGCAAATTTTGTCCTGCAACCCTTCCCTTGTTCGATTGACAAGGGTTTGAAATGATGTGGAGGACACTAAATCCATTATTTGAGAGAAAACATATTTGCCTGAATTCATAAAATAATGATTATCAGGTAAATATAAAATTAAAAACACTCAAAAAATCAAATCGTCTTAGGCTCAAAATCCTTGCAAACTCAATCCTGACAATGCTTTCAAAGAACTTTTATTTATAATATCAAAACGCTAGTGATAAAAAGTAATAATTTATTTTCCCTACCCATTGGTTTTAGAAGTTATGTAATTTAAGTTTACTGTTTGTATTCCCAAAAGAAAACTAAACGGCTTAAAAAAAATAGCAAACTATTATTTTTTAAGCGTTGGAGTTTTGTGAATACCAATTTCTCTTTATGAAAACAGGAACGCAAATATCTTTACGAAGGAAATATTTAAAAGCGTCTTTGATTATTGTTGGTATTTTATCGCTTGCATCTATCGGGCTGTATGTTTGGTTCATACATAATTCCAACAGGCTATTGATAGATTTAGTTAGCGAGAAATCAGGGGGAGAATTAAAACTGGAAGTTTCAAATGTTACATTCAATTTTTTTTCAAATGAAGTAAAAATTCATAAGGCGAAAATTTCAAGCACTAATAAGAATCAGTCTAATATCGCTTACCAGGTTGGCTTTCAAAAAATATCGCTTACAACTAATTCGCTGCTCCAGGCGTTTTTTAATAATTCCCTGGAAGTGAGAAAACTTAAGTTGTACGATCCGGTAATTGAAGTTTTTAAAAATGAAAAAGATAGTAGTACAGCTTCAAAAAATGATCTTTACCTGGGAATGGAATTGGGCAAATTATATCATTCGGTTAATGACGCCATTACTGCACTAAATACACATTCCATTTCATTAATCAATGCAACGGTTATCCTGACTAATAAAAACAGCGCTGGGAATAAAAGACTTGTTTTTTCAAACATTTATTTTTCTCTAAAGAAACTCAACAAGCACACAAGTTCTCCTGGAAAATATTTAGATGAAAATGACATTCTATTCAGTTCGTCTAACCAGGATATCACATTCACGGATGGGATCCATAAATTATTTTTTAAAAAACTTGTGATAACGCATGGCAAGAATATAATTCTCGATAGCTGTTCCATAGTTGCTTTACCGGGCGAAATATCACGCAACAGTTATACTATTGGTTTTAAAAAGCTGGCATTAATAGGAGTTGATTTTGACGCATTATATAGGAGCAATATCATAAAAGCTGATTCAGTTTATTGTGAAGGTCCTGCTATCAATATTCATCTTAACTCTTCGCTGCCAGACACAAATGGTGCAATAAAAAATATTCCCGATCCGGAAAAAATAATCGGCGATTTTGCGGGAAAGCTGGATCTCGGTTTTGTAGGAATAATGGATGGGGATATCCATTTAAATATTAAGGGCAAAAAAGCCCAGTCAAACATTCATTCCGGGAAAGTTAATTTTCAGATTCACAACCTTCGTATTAATTCTGATTCTGCAACCCCTGTTTCAATATCCAGCTTTGACATGCTTATTAAAGGGTACAAACTTTATAACGCAGATAGCAGTTGCTTATATTCTTTTGATAGCGTTCGCTTTGCAAACAATAAGCTGTCCTTGAATAATTTTTCGGCTCATACTGCTTCGGGTATCAACAAAATAAGAAGTTCCCGTGACTACACCATCCCATATTTTGCGCTGCTCGGTGTGGATTGGCCTGAATTAATTTTCAAGCAAAATTTAAAAGCAAAGGAGGCCTTATTATATAGGCCTGTTATAGATTATACAAAAGTTGCGAAAGTTAGTAAACCTGTAAAATCAACCTTCTTTAATCCCCGCCATACCTTCGATGATTTTATGGAAATTGATTTGCTTAAAATCGTAGATGGAGAAATTAATATTGACTGGAACACGGATAATTCATTGCGGTTACTGGGGTTTAACCTCAACCTTTTAGGTGATAACCTGACTGATTATAAGCATGTAAACAAAGACGATATTCAGTCCCTGTTTTTCAAAAACGGGTATTTAAAAATCGGAGGTATTGTTGCGCAGTTGCAAAACGTAACCTTCAATGCAAACGACGAGATTCATGCAGATGAATTGTCTGTTGATAATGAAAACGGTGGAATTAAAGCTGCCATAAGAGGCATTTCTATAAAAAATATCTTCCCGGAAAACAGGAATAATATCGTAATAGACGGGCTGCAATGGGAGCAGGGAAATATTTTGATAAACTCTATACCGCATGGTAAAGAAAAAAAGAAACCAACCTTAATTGTTATAAAAAATATATCAGCCAGGCAAACACAATTTAAATTTCTTAATGGCAATATTGAAGGTAATGCGTTTATCAAAAATGTTGAAATTTCATCCCTGCTGAAAAGCGGTACCCACCCGTTTATCTTAAAAGGCCTGAATCTACAGGGAAGAAGTTTAAATTTTCTGAATTCATCCATCCGCATGAATGCTGATGGTTTTATTTTGGGAGATGAAAGGCAGGAATTTTCTAAAACCCATTTCGAAAATAACGGCTATGCGGGAACGTTAGTAATGAACATTCCATCCATGCAATTGGCAGGAGATATTAATTCTTTTTTTACCGACAGTTTTCATTTTAAAAATGTATCGCTTAATTCTCCTGCTATTGATTATAAAAAGATAAACAATACCCCGGCAGATCATGCACGCTCTACTCCGCAGACGGTTAAAATTGATCATCTTGCTATGCACGAACCTGTTGTTAACATAGACTTGCAGCAGGATATGGCACCCAAAAAATTCATATTGCCGTATTCAAAAGGAAGTGAAATAAACGCTGATGATATTGAAATGCTTCCTGGAGAAATTAACATGGCCTCTTTAAAAATTAAAACTGAGAAAATTGAAATCTCCGGTATGAAAAATCCTATATCAATTGATAAGGAAATTGATGCCGGGCTCACACAAATAAATATTCCATTATCTGGCAATACCGCTGAATGGAAAATGATGCTAAATAGTTTAAGCTTAAAAAAATCCGACGAATTTTCCTTCAATATAAAAGAAAACAAACTTTTATTAAAAGATATATCCACCGGAGGTTACGGGCTTTCCGCCTCTTCAATACGTGACATTAGAAAATTAATAAAAGCGAATCCTGGCGCATGGATTAGCACTTCTTCAGCAAAGTATCAAACAAAGAATTCTTTGTGGCAAACCGGTAATATTAAATATGACGGAGAGGCGAAAGAGTTGGCGGTTGATTCTATCAACTATCATCCCTTGCTGTCCCGTGATTCTGCGATACGTTCGAGTCCCTATCAAATGGATTATATTGACTTTACAGTTGGCAATGCAGTCTTTAGCGGCATTAACCTTGACAAAGCTTTCAATGAAAACCACCTCTACATTCAAAAGGCAGATTTAAGTCGTCCGTCAATAAATGTATATAGAGATAAACTTCAACCATTCTTATTCGGTACCAGGAAAAAATTATTTACGGAACAAATCAAGGACATAGATATGCCGGTTTCTATTGACAAAATTGAGATACATGAGGGAGAAGTTAGTTATACAGAAAAGACTGCAAAGTCACGGCAGGAGGGCAATCTGAGACTTACTCACCTGGATGGAAATATTATCAACTTTAAGAACAATCAATTTCTGCCTGCAGATTCACTGTCAGTTTCAATTGCAGGTAGCTTACTCGATAAAACTTCTTTTGATATAAAAATTAGCGAATCTTACTTAGATCCTTTATATGGTTTTTTGCTGAAACTTATCATCCAACCTTCTCAACTTAATATATTAAATCCTTTACTGGCACCGCTTTCAAATGTAAAATTTGTATTGGGTGACCTTGATAAGTTTGACATGAATGCAATTGGAAACGATAATATTGCATACGGCGATATGAAATTCTATTATCACAACCTCCGCATTCAATTGCTAAAAAACGGCGGCACTGAGAAGGCCAGCTTTATAAAAAGAGCTGAGAGCGATCTTGTAAACTTTTTCTTTTTAAAAAATAAAAACACATCCGGCACGGGCCGCATATATTTTGAACGGCAAAAAGATTATTCATTTTTTAATTATATGAATAAAATTATTTTCAGCGGGATATCTGCCAATATCAGCGCCCGTAAAAACAGGAAATTTGCAAAGCTTTACAGGAAAAATAATATACCGGCTGCTAAATAAAATCCGCCGGGAGCAACCTCCTTTAAAAATCTACTTTTTTATGCGCCAGTGTAAGCTTTGTTAACGGGAAATATTGACAGAATAGAAACTAATGCCACCTTGTATAAATTTTATACGCATTATATTTTTTCCCTTTTGAAACGGAAGGTTGTTGACTATGATGTTCTGAAGTTTATCAGAATTATTCCCTTCGGGTATTTTTATTTCCTTAGTAAAGGATTTATCATTTATTGAAAGTAAAATCCGTGACTTTTTATTGGCAGATGAAACGGCAAGCTTTATTGTGTATGTCGCCTGTTGCATTGCAGTGATGGTGTATTGCAGCCATTCGCCATCTTCGATGTTCCCGACATAATAAAGATCGTTTGTCACAGAGTCTTCATAAATATCCACGCCATCATTCCGGTAAACTCTGCCACGATTACCGGCGCTGTTTACGCCGGACGTGCGGTAATTTGCCGTGTCCATATCGTAGTAGGCAACCCCATTTCTGCCGAGATCATAATCGGTTGCTGCAATTGACAAACTATCTTCTAAAATGTTTGCATGAAAGGGCAACGCCGTGTGAGAAAAGGGCTGGCGGAACAATGCATCAATTACATCTTTATGGAAAATATTATTCTCCAGCTTTGCATCCGCAGTTAGTGTGAGTAAACCGCTATAAACATCACTTTCTGCGGGTTTGTTTGCATTTCCGTTCAGGTATTTTTTTAACTCTTCGTATTTCGGATTCGATTTTATTTCTAATGGATTATTAGCGCCCATTTTTTTCAAGGGCCACATAGCCCAACCGACATTATTTTTCTCGAGCAAGCGTACAACATTAGCAAACCAAACGTTAGAATTTTCACCCGTTTCGCCCAGCCAAATGGGAACGTTATAAGTATTGCGTGTATCCAATATTTTTTGAATATCCTGCCGCCTGTTGTAATTCCAATATTTATGAAAACTCAACACCATATTGTTATCCCACGTTGGCAAGATGCCATTATAATTATTTCCCCAACCGTTTCCTTCAATGATAATATACTTTACGCCGCATAGGAATGTGTAGTGGCATTCTCAAAGAATTGAAAGTTTAAAGTTAAAAGTTTTTCCATCTGTTGTTTGTAGTTGTCGTTTATAGTTTGGAAAAAGGTATTAATTGCTTGATGAAACAAGGCCG
>JBBPZF010000798.1:0-2549 GCA_038199105.1 Chitinophagales bacterium
TGTAAACCCAATGGTAATTTCCTTGTCTTGCGTCGTTAACCAAAATGTAAGTTTTCCCTGTCGGCTTTTATATTCTATGTCAATAATGTCGTCTGGCTTAATAATACACAGCTTTTTTAATTGAGGAAATCTGTCAATAATTTTTGGGATAATATATTCTGTAAATTCTTTTTGTTCCATAAAATATCAGTCTAAAATGATGCTCAACTTTTGCTTTGATGGTTTCCGATACCATCTTTTTATAAAAAAAACTAATGACAATAATACTCTTCAAATAAATGCACCCCCCTACCCACCATGATATTTTATCAATCCATCAATAGGATTTTTCAGCACATTTCCTAAGTGTAAATCATAACTATCACACAACTGCGCAAGTACATCTTTAAAGCCAAACGCTACACTTCCCGTAAAATGAATGGGCAATCTATCGCTTTCTTTATATTGGATAATATGCGTATAAAAAAAATCATTCAGCCCATCTTCGATTATATTTTCTATCATGTAGTGGCCGCGATTTTCTGCTAAAAAAATTGCAAAGGCGGCGAGATAGCGATTCGGCAATGGCCCGGTATAAACAGCTTTTATTATCTCACTATCCGTGGTTACAAATTTTGCATCGAACCTCGCCCGCAAGTCATCATCAAAAGTTTCGTAGAGATAATGCTGAATTACTTTTTTCCCAAGATAGGCGCCGCTGCCTTCATCGCCCAATACATAACCGATACCCGGCCTGTTTTTTACAATACGGCTTCCATTAAAATAACAGGAATTAGAACCCGTACCTAATATGCAGGCAATGCCCTTTTCAGTGCCACATAAGGCTTTCGCCGCACCCGATAAGTCATGATCCACATACACCTCAGCACCGGAAAAAATATTTTTCAATGTGTCCCTGACCATTTTCTTATTGGCAACATCTTTACAGCCCGTGCCATAAAAAAATATTTCATCCACAAATGAATTTTTGGTCAATTGTAAAACAAATTCATTTACCACAGCGGCTATTTCAGCACTGTTTACAAAATAAGGGCTCAGGCCCTGCATAGTAAAAATTGTTTTCTTTCTTCCTTTTAAAATGCACCATTCGGTTTTCGTAGATCCGCTGTCAGCAATCAATTTGATGGTTGGCATGTTTTTATGATGTTTATTAAGGAAATTTGCAATTCTAAAAAATAAAATTAGATAATTAAGATTTGTATGGGTAATAAAAAATTACAGGTATGGCTTCCATTGATATTGAGCCTTTGTATGGTTGCCGGAATGTTTATTGGCTATAGGATAAAAGGAAATATGCCAAATACAAGCATGTTCTTTGTTGACAGGCAACGCCCCGTGCAAGAGGTGCTTGACCTTATAAACAAGAAATATGTTGACGATGAAAATACAGATTCATTAGGGGATGCAGCCATTGAAGCCGTGTTGGCAAAGCTTGATCCGCATTCGGTTTTTTTACCGCCTCGTGAGCTAAAGGCGGTGAACGAAGACCTTGAAGGCCAGTTTTACGGCATCGGCATTGAGTTCAATATTTTCCACGATACCATTAATGTTATAAATGTACTCCCCGGCGGGCCGTCAGATAAAGCGGGATTGAAAGTGGGAGATAAATTTTTGAAAGTTGGCGATTCGGTAATTACCGGCAAAGAGGTGACTACAGAAAAAATAAAAAGGCTATTGCGTGGTACGGGCGGAAGCAAGGCGGAGATAACCATCCTGAGAGGCAATGATCAAAAAATAATAAATATTACAAGAGGATATATCCCATTGTACAGCCTCGATGCGGCTTACATGATGACAGACACTATCGGTTATTTAAGGCTTAACAAATTCTCAGAAACGACTTACAAAGAATTTATGGAGGCCACGCAGAAGCTGCAGAAGCAGGGAATGAAATGTATGATTCTTGACCTGCGGGATAATGGCGGCGGCATACTCACAGAAGCTACCAATATTGCAGATGAATTTTTAAGTGAGGATAAATTGATAACCTATACAGAAGGGGTTCACTCCCCGAAAAAAGAATACCGCTGCAGCAAGGAGGGCATTTTTGAAAATGGTAAACTAGTGGTGCTCGCCAATGAAGGTACAGCCTCCGCCAGTGAAATTTTAATAGGCGCATTACAGGATTGGGATAGGGCCACCGTAATGGGCAGGCGCAGTTTTGCAAAAGGCCTTGTGCAGGAGCAATACGAGCTTAGTGACGGTTCAGGATTGCGCCTTACCGTAGCAAGGTACTACACACCGCTCGGCAGAAGTATTCAAAAATCTTATAAGAATGGAATTGAAGCTTACAATAGCGATCTTATAAACCGCTTTCATCATGGTGAAATGAGCTTTGCTGATTCGATAAAACACACCAATGAGAAAATGTACAAAACGGCTTCCGGCAAACTTGTATATGGTGGTGGCGGCATCACGCCAGATATTTTTGTACCTTATGATACACTTTCAATTGATAAAAATATTACCCTTGCATATATAAAAGGCACGCTCAATAATTTTGTCTATACAAATTACCTGCAGCATCAAAAAGAATTTCAATCGTATAA
>JBBPZF010000799.1:0-3066 GCA_038199105.1 Chitinophagales bacterium
GGTGTTATTTTTTTTAGGAGAAAAGAATTTGTTGGACGATTTCCTTCAAAAGTTTTATAAGGTATCAATTCTTCCGTCACATTTTCTACCTCTAATTCTTCTTTTGATTTTCCATTCATCAAAGCTTCTGTTTGTGCAAAGAAGTTGCTCAATAATATTTTATGATGAAGACCAAGAGGGTTGTGTGTAATAACCGGTGCAATAAAATCACATGGAATTATCTGTGTTCCCTGGTGAATTAATTGGTAAAATGCATGTTGCCCATTGGTGCCCGGTTCACCCCAAATAACCGGCCCTGTTGCATACGTTACTCTATTGCCGTTACGGTCCACATGTTTACCATTACTCTCCATATTTCCTTGCTGAAAATAAGCTGGAAACCTGTGCAGGTATTGGTCATAAGGCAGTATCGCTTCAGATTGCGATCCGAAAAAGTTTATATACCACAGGCTGATAAGAGCCATTAAAACAGGTACATTTTTTTCAAAAGATTTCTCTTTGAAATGTGTATCAACTTCAAAGGCGCCTTTTAAAAGTTGCTCAAAATTATCGTAGCCAATTGTAAGGGCAATTGATAAACCTATTGAACTCCACAGGCTATAACGCCCGCCGACCCAATCCCAAAAGACAAACATGTTTTCAGTATCAATCCCAAATTCCTTTACATCTTTGGCATTGGTGCTTAGCGCAACAAAATGTTTAGCAACTGCTTTTTCATCCTGTGCTGTTTTCAAAAACCAATCTCTTGCTGAATGCGCATTAGTCATGGTTTCCTGCGTGGTAAATGTTTTGGAAGCAATTAAAAACAATGTTTCGTCCGGAACTACTTTTTTCAAAACTTCGGCGAGATCCGTTCCGTCAATGTTGCTTACAAAGAATGTATCTATATCCGAGACTTTATAAGGCTTCAATGCTTCAGTAACCATCACCGGTCCAAGGTCACTTCCGCCGATGCCGATGTTTACAATGCACCTGATTTTTTTACCCGAATAACCTTTCCAATCACCGCTATGAATTTTAGCGCAAAATGTTTTCATTTGTTCCTGTACTT
Source organism: Chitinophagales bacterium (assembly GCA_038199105.1). GTDB lineage: Bacteria > Bacteroidota > Bacteroidia > Chitinophagales > Chitinophagaceae > Ginsengibacter. The sequence goes on from JBBPZF010000799.1 coordinate 1,052, forward strand.
TTTTTACTTCGGGCATCACATCCTTTCCATCCACTAAAACAGGTTGACCTGAAAAATTTCTTAAAGCTGTATGCAGCACCGGCCTTTCTTCAGTTTCATTAATTACTTCTCCCGTAAACATGGCCTCTATTGCCTGCTTTAGCTCGCATTCATCTGCAAGTTCTAAAAGCAGTTGCAGGGTTTTATCATTAATAATATTTTTAGAAAAATCACAAACGATCTCTGGCACTGCAAATGAATATTTTTCAAACCTTTCAGTATCTTCTTTAAAAAGCTCTGCGATTTGCGTATGTTTCATCTCTTCAAAATGCAATAGCAACGATTTCCAGGATTCTGTTTCAGTAGGATTTACTTTGGGAAGCATAATATTTATTTTAATAGATAATAGATAGAACGAAGTTAATATATGGAACTAATAACGATGCAATGTCGTTTGTAAAAAATGCTTTTTCTAAAAGAGCCTTAATAACTCTTGCTTCATAAGTTTTCAATACACCTGATGGTGTCTTGTACCATCCTTTCACTTATATCGAGGTGAAGAACCATTCTTATTTGCGAAGCAGAAATAGGAATAACGAGAATTCCATATTCTTTAAAAGCATCTGCCAGGCTTTGCGCCGTATATGAACCTTTTATTTCAAATATGATGATGTTTGTTTCAACAGGAAACATTTTTCCCGTAAAATCTTTTTTTAATAGGGCTGCTGCAATTTCTTTTGCATGAAGATGATCAATGCTTAACCTTTCGATATTATTTTCTAATGCATAGATGCCAGCCGCTGCCAGGTAACCAGCTTGCCGCATTCCACCACCAAATACTTTTCTCACACGACGGGCTTTGTCAATAAAATCTTTTTTCCCCAGCAGCACACTTCCCACGGGAGCACCGAGGCCTTTACTTAAGCAAATAGAAATACTGTCGAATAGTTCTCCATAATTTTTTGTTGTTTCTGAGCCCTCTACAATTGCATTGAACAGCCTGGCTCCATCCAGGTGGAACTTCAAGTTGTTTTTAAGGCACACCTCCTTAATTAATTTCAAACCAGTAAAATCATAACAACTTCCCCCACCACGATTGGCTGAATTTTCCACGCACACCAACCGGCTAACCGCTTTATGAACGTCATCGGGATTTATTGCGGTCTCCACCAGCTCAGCGTTTATTCTTCCCCTGTTTCCCTCTAAAGGTTTTACCTGGCAACCGGAATTGAATGCAATTCCGCCACCCTCATAAATGTAAACATGACTTAGTCTATCGCATATCACTTCGTCCCCTGGCTGTGTATGGCACTTTATTGCAATCTGGTTCGTCATGGTGCCGCTTGGGCAAAATATTCCTGATTCCATCCCAAATATTTCCGCCGCTAAAGATTCCAAAAGATTTACAGTGGGGTCTTCCCCAAAAACATCATCCCCTACAGTAGCATTAAACATAGCTTCGAGCATCGCCGGTGTAGGCTTTGTAAAAGTATCTGACCTAAAATCTATCATTTGTCTAAATTATTGAAGATTAAATCCCGAACCTTATTTATTTATGAATTTCAGACATTATCATAATCTTTTACAATTAATTCATATTTAATGCTTAAAGGCTATGAAATGCCGATAGTGGGTTGTAAATTTGCAAAAAGTTATCCGAAATATTATTAACACATTTTTTGCAACATTTTCTTACAAATGAATGTCTTGAATACGTATATTAATCACTAATTATAAACACACATGAGGCAACTTAAAATTGCTACGCAAATTACCAATCGCGATTCACAAGCGGTTGAGAAATATTTGCAGGAAATTTCCAAGATTGGAATGATCACCCCGGAAGAGGAGACTATTTTAGCACAGAAAATTAAAATGGGCGACCAGAGAGCTTTAGAGCGTCTCACAACAGCTAACCTACGTTTCGTAGTTTCAGTCGCAAAACAGTACCAACACCAGGGGTTGTCATTGAGCGATCTTATTAACGAGGGTAACCTCGGCTTAATAAAAGCGGCACAACGCTTTGATGAAACCAA
>JBBPZF010000800.1:0-4153 GCA_038199105.1 Chitinophagales bacterium
ACATTAAGGCTTGATGATGATAAAACATTAGACCTTCACAAAAAACAAAGATTCTCTCTTGATATTGATAAGTTTTTAAAAACGGAACCCGGCGCTATCTATCGCGTAACCATTGGCTTTCGTCCTGAATATTCTTTATATAACTGCAGGTATGCTGATACTTCATCAACTGATGATAATGAAAAAGGAAATTTTAGCAGTGATTATGCAGAAGATCAAACAGGCGCAGATGCGGATGAAAACTTTTGGAGACGCTATGATGATTATTATCCTTATGGTTACAATTGGGAGCAACGCGATAATCCCTGCTCGCAATCTTATTACAATAAAGATCGCTGGGCCACGCGAAATATTATTGCTTCCAATATCGGGCTTACTGCAAAGCGTGGCGGAAATAACTCAATCACCATTGCTGTTTCCGATATTCTTACCACGCAACCTATCCCTAATATTGAGCTTGAAGTGCTCGATTACCAGCAACAAATAATAGCTAAAGCGAATAGCGATAATGATGGCTTTGCGAATTTCAATCTTAAGACCAAGCCCTACCTCGTTATTGCTAAAAGAGAAAATGAAAAGGGGTATTTGCGGCTGGATGATGGGAGCAATCTGCCTCTTAGCCGTTTTGATATTTCGGGCGAGGAAGTTAAAAACGGAATCAAAGGATATATTTTTGGAGAAAGAGGTGTATGGCGTCCTGGCGATTCTTTATTCATCAATTGCATCATAGAAGATAAGGAAGAGAAGCTGCCGGAAGGCCACCCTGTTGAATTTGAACTATACACTCCGCAAGGGCAGCTGTATAAAAGAATGGTGCAGGCGAATGCAAATGAAGGCTTCAATGTTTTTAAAACAGCTACAGAACAAAACTCTCCAACAGGCAACTGGTTCGCAAAAGTAAAAGTAGGTGGCGCCACTTTTGAGAAGAGAATTAAGGTAGAAACGGTAATGCCTAACCGCTTAAAAGTTGATCTTGATTTTGGAACCGATCCAATGCTTGGAAAAAATACTTCGAATGAAGGAACACTTTCTGCGAAATGGTTGTTTGGCGCTACCGCTAAAAATTTAAAAGCAAAGATTGATGCTTCCCTGTATGCAAAGAAAACTGCTTTCCCAAAGTTCACAGGTTACAATTTTGATAATCCCACCTCAAATTATTCTACCCAGTCCAAAACAATTTTTGATGGTGAATTAGATGCAAATGGCAAAGCAACCCTAAAGCCAAATTTTGAAACTGATGGGAATGCTCCCGGAATGTTAAGTGCAAATCTTTTTGTAAAAGTGTTTGAGCCGGGTGGAAGTTTCAGCATCGATAATATTTCTGTTCCGTATAGCCCTTACACAAGTTATGCTGGCATAAAAATGCCGGAAGGCCAAAAGCCATGGGGATTTCTGTTGACGGGTAAAACACACACAGCACAAATTGTTGATGTTGATAATCACGGAAACCTTCTTGCAGGAACGCAGGATGTGGAAGTGCAATTTTATAAAATTCAATGGCGCTGGTGGTGGGATAACAGCGGCGATAACCTTAGCAATTTCACGCAGGATAAATACAATAAACTTATTAAGACTGAAACTGTTCACTTAAATAGCGGTCGTGGAAATTGGAACTTTAGCGTTGGTGAAAATGAATGGGGAAGATACCTTGTGCTGGTAAAAGATATTAAAAGCGGTCACACAACCGGTGATGTTGTTTACATTGATCAACCTGGCTGGGAAAGCCGCGACAATACAGATGATCCCACTGCAGCTTCCATGTTGTCATTTACTGCTGATAAAACAAAATACAATGTTGGTGATGATATTACACTCACTATCCCAAGCACTAAAGGTGGCCGGGCTCTTATCAGCATTGAATCCGGCAGTAAAGTGTTGCGTACTTTTTGGGTAGAAACTGACCAGGGCCAAACGCTGGTTAAATTAAAAGCTGAAGAAGAAATGGCCCCCAATGTCTATGCTAATGTCAGCCTGCTTCAGCCACATGCACAAACCATTAATGATCTGCCTATAAGAATGTATGGTGTATTGCCTTTATTTATAGAAGATAAAAATACCCTGTTGAAGCCCGTAATAAATATGGCTAATACCATACGACCAGAACAGCAAACATCCCTTACCGTTGGTGAACAAAGTGGAAAGGAAATGACCTACAGTATTGCAATAGTTGATGAAGGATTATTGGACCTCACCAGGTTTAAAACGCCTGATCCGCATGAATATTTTTATGCTAAAGAAGCGCTGGGTGTCAAGAGTTGGGATCTGTATGATTATGTTATCGGCGCATGGGGAAGTAATCTCGAGCGTATTCTTACTATTGGTGGTGACGAGGAGGGAAGCGCTCCTGTTCAGCCTAAAAAGGCAAATCGCTTTAAGCCCGTTGTAAAATATTTTGGTCCTTTTCATCTTAATAAAAGACAAAAGGCTACACATAGTTTTATGCTACCACAATATATAGGTTCGGTTCGCGTGATGGTTGTTGCGGCTAACCATGGTAGTTATGGTAATGCAGAAAAAGCTGTTGCGGTTAAAAAGCCCCTCATGCTTCTTGCAACAGTGCCGCGGGTTCTCGGCCCTGAAGAGACGATCAAAATTCCCGTAACGGTTTTTGCCATGGAGAATAACATTAAAAATGTAAATGTTACCCTTCAAACTAATCCTTTTCTTGAAATAGTTGGCAATGGTTCGCAGGTGGTAAATTTTGATCAGCCCGGCGAACAGATGATTTATTTTGATGTAAAAGTAAAAGCCAATGTGGGAATAGGAAAAGTAAGACTGCTTGCTTCAAGTGGTAAAGAAAAAGCGGATTATGATGTAGAGCTTGATGTGAGAAATCCAAATCCTTTTGTAACCAGCGTAAGCTCTAAAACGCTTTCTGGTGGCCAACAATGGACTACAACGGCGAGTGCCATCGGAACAGTTTCTACCAGTAAGTCGGTGCTTGAAATATCGAGCATACCTTCCATGAATCTTGAAAAGAGATTGGATTATCTTATTGAATATCCACATGGATGCATTGAGCAAACTACCTCGGGCGTCTTCCCTCAACTTGTATTAAATCAACTAACCGATTTGTCAGATTATCGCAAAGCGCAGATTGATAGAAACATAAAAGCCGGCATTGCTGCCATGCAAAATTTTCAACGCAAAGACGGGGGATTTAGCTACTGGCCGGGAGGCTCGCAGAGTGATGAATGGGGAACTAACTATGCCGGGCATTTTTTACTGGAAGCAAAAGAGCGTGGGTACACGGTGAGTGAACAACTGATACAGCAATGGAAATTGTTTGAGCGGAATAAAGCGACTTCATGGATGCCAACTACGAATAATTTTTACGGAGGCGATCTCACCCAGGCATACAGGCTATATTTATTAGCGCTTGCGAAATCATCAGAGCTTGGCGCAATGAACAGGTTGAAGGAATTTAAATACATTTCTCCCGAAGCAAAATGGAGACTTGCTGCTGCGTACAAACTTGCAGGCGAGGATAATACGGCCTTGCAACTTATAAGTGGACTGTCTACAACATTCAATACGAACCACTCTCCCGGCATTACCTATGGCTCCGATACAAGAGACGAAGCAATGGTGTTGGAAACACTAACGTTGTTGGGCAGACGCACTTTGGCATCTGACCTGGTTAACAGACTGGCTGCGGATCTTTCAGAAGACACCTGGTATAGTACGCAAACAACTGCTTATACTTTAATTGCCATAGCAAAGTTTTGTGGCAAAAATCCATCGGGTTCAAAAATTATATTGAATGGCAGCGTGAATGGCAAAGCGATTAATATCAATTCATCTTCTTATGTATCGCAAATGCCTATCGACGTAAGTAAAGGCGTGGCGAATGTTACCGTAAATAATAAAGGAAGCAATGTATTGTATGTAAGAATTATTTCCGAAGGGCAGCCATTGACCGGGGAGAATTTGCAGGTGCAAAATAATCCTTCCATACTCGGATTGAACGTCACCTATCTTGATCAGAATAAAAAACCGATTGATATTTCTAAACTTTTGCAGGGCACAGATTTTATTGCAAAAGTTACCGTGAAGAATCCCGGCAATCGCGGTTACTACGAACGCATGGCGCTTACGGAAATATTTCCGAGTGGCTGGGAAATTTTAAATACCCGCCTGCAGGATGGAGAAG
>JBBPZF010000801.1:0-3838 GCA_038199105.1 Chitinophagales bacterium
ATGATGAATAACAACGATAGCACAGCAGGAATGGGTTTGAATGATGACGTAGCAGATTTTGCGGTAAAAGCAGCAAATGGAGGAATGATGGAAGTGCAGTTGGGAGAATATGCTTCGAAGAATGCGACAGACAAAAGTGTGAAAGACTTTGGTGCGATGATGAAAAAAGATCATACAAAAGCTAACGACGAATTAAAAAGCATAGCAAGTGCAAAAAATATCACCCTACCTGCCGCAGTGGGCCAGGATATGACGGATAAGATGAATGACCTTATGAAAAAAACCGGTAAAGATTTTGATAAAGCCTACATGAATACAATGGTTGATGATCATAAAGATGACATCGACGAGTATCAAAAGGAAGCAAATAACTCTAAAGACGGCACTATGAAAAATTTTGCTGCGAAAACATTACCAACTTTACAGCAGCATTTAAACGATGCCCAGGCAATTGTGAAATCACACAACTATTAATTTTAGCCTAACGAAAATAAGAAGGTTGCCTCATTTACGTGAGGTGGCCTTTTTTATTATTGCAGTAAGTAAAATTTCCCTTTCAACGAGAAACCTTTAAAGTAAGCTTTCTTGTAAAGTTTAAATGATTTTTATAAAAAAACCTGGTATAAGCGGTACCGTTATTTAGCCTCTTCTTTTCCATAAATGATGAGGCAAGAAATACGCAATCCAAAAATTGAGCTATCTCCATTCCACTAATAAAAAAATTCGTAAAGGCTTTCAACGGATAAATTAAAAAATATAACATCATCCCTTAAGCCTCAGCGGCATCATACACAATTACCTTCTTCCATAAGTGGCCGTAATTTTTTATAAATTCGAGATGTATGGGATGATCCTGGTAGACCTTTTGGCCTGCTTCATCATCAAAAAACATAAGCTCAGATACCTGCCAGCTTGTATCCACCACATCTCTTTTTTCGGTACTGGCGATCACGCCTACATGTATTTTTCGTATGGTTTCAATCTTTGCCAGCGCTTTTATTCCTTGCACTAATTGATCACGGTCTTCGATTGACTCCGGATTTTTTAACCAGAAAAGTACGTGATGTACCAATTGTTTTTTTGCTTCCATAATTTTTTTAGGACTTATTATTTAAAATATTATTCTCAGTTATTCTTTTACCAACGCCTGTGCATGAAAAAGAACCTCGATCCAATTCTTAGAACCTCCTGAATCATTTTTAACGCGGCCAAATGCAATGGAGATTCCACCGCACGGCTTCCATCCTTTTGCTATCAACGTATTCACGTCGGTTATCAAATCTGCCACATCTGTTTTCTTTATAACTGTATATTCCATAAAGTTTTTTAGCCGAAGATAAAGTATTGTATAAATGATAAGTCAATCGCAAAAATTTCCAGGCAGCATGTTACACGATATGGTAAATATTTGTTGGTATATTTAACTAAAAAAATCCGGTCGTTTTGCAAAAAAATCATCGCAGACTCTTTCCCGCTCTTTTGTATGCATCTTTATTGCTTGGCTTGTCATGTTGCAGGGAGACATTATCAAATAAAAAAACACTCATGGACAATTCACTATTTGTTGCAGGAACGCAACCCAAACTTATTTCGCACCAATTTAGTTTTACAGAAGGGCCGGCTGTTGACGCTGAAGGAAATATTTTCTTTACTGATCAGCCTAATGATCAAATATGGAAATATGATATTGCAGGAAACCTGAGCCTTTTCGCGGAGCATACGGGCAGGTCTAACGGTTTGTATTTTGATCCGCAGGGAAATATCGTGGGCTGCGCTGACGAAAAAGGGCAGTTAATTTCTTTCAGTCCTGATGCGGCAAAAAAAATAATTTTAGAAGGTGTAACCGGCCCGCGGCTCAACGGCCCAAATGATTTATGGATAGATGCAAAGGGTGGTATTTATTTCACTGACCCTTATTACAAGCGTGACTATTGGACAGTACCAAAGCCGATGGAGCATGAACAGGATGTTTATTATTTAGCCGCCGGGAATAGTCAACCAGTAGTAGTGGAAAGTGGTCTTGTAAAGCCTAATGGCATAGTGGGAACTCCTGATGGGAAAGAATTATTTATTGCGGATATCGGTGATAATAAAACTTATAAATACAAAATTGAAAATGATGGCACTATCACAAACAAAAAATTATTTGTGCCAATGGGCTCTGACGGAATGGTGCTCGACGAAAAAGGCAATTTATACATCACCGGAAAAGGTGTAACCATCTTTGATAGGGGTGGCAATAAGATTTCTCATATACCGATAGATGAAGGCTGGGCGGGCAATCTTTGCTTCAGCGGAAAAGACAGGAAAACTCTTTTTATAACAGCTTCGCAAGGAGTGTATATAATGCCAATGCTCGTGAAGGGCGTTGAATAAAATGATAAAATTACCTCGCTGCACTAATATTATAAGCAACCTATTTTATTGACGTATATGAAACGGGAGGCGGCAGCGGAGACACACTTATTTGATTTCCCACACTTGCGGTGGTGAAACTATGATAGGAAAAATGAATGATCAACGCAAGCAACGAAAGCGAGCCCAACACGATGGCCCACGTTTTCCAGGAAATTTTTCTTTCGAATACTGTTTCTGTTTTATAATATTCGCTCATAGCGGCGGAGGTCGTTTGTGTGTCTCCCACTAACACCGCATGCTCTTCATTTTTATGTACGACCCTTTCTGCTATCACGGCATCGTATAAACGCAATTCTTCTTTGGCAAGAAGAAAAATATTTCCAGCTGCATTTTTTTGAAGGTTTCCTATTGATTCAAAAACTATTTTTTCTCCGGCATCAAGGCTTTCACTCACGTTATGGCACCACCTCGTAACATTCTCAGCAGCCTGCTGCTCATTCACATTTTGCTGAATAGAAACATAATTTACCAGGTCCCCTTGCAGGTGTGCCTCACCTTCGTAAAACACAATCTCGGTCGCAGGCGGAAACATTTTTTTACTGGCAACATCGAGACTGGCGGGCACTATATTCATTTTAAAATTGCCAATGCCTGGCAAATTGCATTCTCTTTTTTGCACTAAGTAGGAAGCGATGATCTTCTGCATAATACCCGCAAATATCTATAAATTAAATGATGAAATTATTTTTGGAAGTTTGGTCTTTTCCCTTCGGGGAAAGGTCGCGATGGGGCTTCAGAAATGAATTAAAATTCCACCGATCACCTGCAAACCATACACGGGATAATTATTCCACCGCTCGTATTTGCTATTTAAAAGATTATCAAAATCCAGCCAGGCGCTGAACCTTTGATTAATTTTAAACTCAGCGCCTGCACTAAGATCAGTGCCACCTTTCAGGTTTTTTACCGAACCATCACTTAATAAAGCTTTTGCACCAGAAAAAGCAACTAAATCACTTTTAAATAACACCTGCTTAAATGCATTCCACCTCAAAGAACCTGAAAGTTTTAATGGATATAAATGCCACGCTTTTTCATTATCCTTCAGGCTGGTATAAGTATTTAAATCCAGCGCACCTGTTAAAGTAAATTTATCCTGGTTTATATAATTTACATCTCCATGAATTTGAAAATCATTCACCCTGCTTTCGTTTCTTACAATAAAACTTTTTCCATCTAAATTATCATTTACAAAAAGTGGCAAGTCATGATACGTGATCACCGCTGCCTTAGCACTGAAATTAAAATGCTTATCAACAGTAGCTTTTATGCCACCATAAAATTGTACTTCCTTTGTGTTGTTCAGGAAAGTGGGATCCTGCATATAAGGATTCTCGCCGCTTAGTGTACGGAAGCTGTTGGGAATATACCTCCCTACCCAGCCTCCCTGTATCATCAATACATTGTGTTGCAATTGCGA
>JBBPZF010000802.1:0-5855 GCA_038199105.1 Chitinophagales bacterium
AGAGCGATAGAAATAATTTGAATACAAGTTTTTTATTCTGCGTTGCTGCTCTTATCAGTGTATCGTTCAAAGAGTGATAATGCATATACCTGTAGTGCTTTTTTTCTAAGTAGTTATATAATATTTCTCTTTGGCTTACACTCAACGAACGCAACATGGATTTTTGCAATACGCGGTAATCGTACATAACCTTTTCTATATAAAAAAAAGTATAATTGCCAAAAGCCATTTTTAACCAAAAATCCCAATCTTCCAATCCCATTACTGGCATAATTTCATCGTAGCCGTCTATTTCTTCCCAAACAGATTTCCTGTAAACAGCACATGCATCAATATAATTTTCGAGCATTAGTTTTTGTAAATTAAATTCACCTGGTTTATTTACCCCGTGCTTATCACCGAAATATTGAGCATCGCCATACACCATTGCAACCTCAGAGCGACTATCTAAAATCTTTATACTTTCATAAATATATTCGGGCCGTATTTTATTGTCACTATCCAGAGGCAGAATATATTTTCCTTTTGCTTTTTTAATAGCATTATTTCTCGCTGCTCCCAGCCCCATGTTTTCCTGGTTAATTACATGATATCCTTCTGACGATAGTTTCTTTAATTGATCAATCGTGTATTCATCTGTTGAACCATCGTTCAAAATGATGATCTCGTATAAATCTTTATCCTTGCATTGCCCCACACTGTCTATGGCTTCCCTTATAAAATGGCCATGATTGAAGCAGGGTATTATGATGGATATTTTTGGGAACATATTTTTTAATTACTTATCGGCTTTTTAGCAATCACTACATAATTCATGGTGTTAATGGGGTTATAATCAACTCTATCTAACCATGAAAAAAGAACATTGATTAGCCAATATAGATGCATTCTATAAAATAAAGAACGCGAAAACCAGATGAATAAATTCCTGCTTTGGCTTTGCGAAAACGAATGAATTATACTTTGACCTGTGGTCGCCCAGGTGCCTCCGTTCGGATTTAATTCGACGATCTCGAAACCAGCTTTTTCCAAAATATATTTAAAGCCATGTTTGGTAAACCGAAAAAAATCATAAGGCTCTTCATGCAAATGCCAGTAAAGCGGCCCGGATAGAATGAAAAAGCCTCCCGGTTTTATTAAACGATACGCTTCTTTCACCAAACCCTGGTGGTCCTCCACATGTTCGATAGTTTGTGTTGAAAAAGCAGTATCAAACGAATTGCAAGGCAGCGGAATTTTATTTGCTTCGCATAACACATCTACTTTTTTCAAACTCGATTGAACAATATCGCATCCAACATATTCAGTTACTTTTTCCTTAAACATTCTTTCGTGAGGCTTGTTGCCACAACCGATATCAATAACTTTTCCATTGGCATATTTTTCTATTGCTCCTTTTAGTTCTCTTATCAACGGAATATAGACGAGATAGTAGAAGTCAGACTTACTAATCTTTTCATAATCAGCAAAGCGCGAAATATTTTCGTCTCTCATCTGTTGTTTTTTAATATTTTTTTACTCCTTAGAAACCGGCCAGTGAGGTAACGTAAAGCTGTAAACGGATTACGCAAAATCTTTTCATAATCGGCCACCAATGCTGACTTATACTTAAGCAATTCAGGGTGCACCATCGATAAGACTTTTTGCTTCTTATTTGTTAATGATAAATAATTTTCCATTTTATCATCTCTAATAAAAAACATGATATTCTGCCGGTACCACCACGAAACTTTAGAATTATTCCAAACCTGCTGTCGGATACAATCGTAAGGTTTAAATTTATTTTTATCGAATATTTTTATCCAGTAATCAGGGTATTGTTCATTATAATGCAAAGTGCCTTCCTGGCCGGGTATGGCTGCAGAGAAAACAACGATGTCGCCTAAATTGCAAATGGAATGAATAAAATGTTCTGCATTTTCCGGCCGGATGTGCTCTGCTACCTCGAGACAAGACACAAGATCAAACTTACGTTGAAGGCTAAACGGCTTTTCTAAATCTGAGCTTATGAATTTGTCACCTGGAATTAAGAGTTCTTCAGATCGAACGTAATTGCCATCAACTCCCGTAATATCCTCAATCCCCGATTTTTGCCATATTGAAAGCCATGTGCCAACGCCACATCCAACATCAATTACGGAAGCTGGTTTTATATATTCTAAAACTATTGGAATAATTTCTTCTGCCGAATTAATTGAATCCTGCAAATGAAAGTCGAAAAAATTATCCTTATAGGTTTTAGGTCGCATATAATTATAAATGTTTAATTAATCCAGCTGGCTTCTTCAATATATTGGCAAACGCAACTTTGCCAGCCCCAATCCGGAGCCTTTTTATCTATCATCGCTACTTCAAATGGGCAACAGTCAAACTGCTGAAACTTGCCCTTTGTAATGGTTTCAGCAAGATGTACCCGTATGAAATAATTTCCCTGGTAAAGCTTTATTTTATCGTATTTGATAGAAATTCTATGTGCGCCTTTTCTTCTTACAAGCAAAGCACCTTCATCAAATTTCCAGTTATAAATGACTGGCTGATTCAGATGATTAAAGATCTGTAGCGATATCGCCATTCCTTTTAAATCGTGAGGCAATTGTACATCAAAATTTATGGCCAAAGGCTTTTCATTGCCTTGTAAGATTCCTCCTTCCGAAGTAACGAGTTCCACTTTTGTTACGCAAGGCTTATTGTCAACCGCCTCTTGCAAGTGAACATTTGTTTGATTAAAATTGGATGAGTATGCTTGTATCACAGAAGAGGTAGTATCGAACTTTACAATTTTACCTTTCTCAAGCAAAATAGATTTTTCTGTGAGTGTTGAGACAGCACTTAAGTCGTGGCTCACAAATAAAACCGTTCTTCCGCTCCTGCTTATTTCATTCATTTTACCCAAACACTTTTTTTGAAAATCTGCATCACCAACAGCAAGCACTTCATCAATGATCAATATTTCCGGCTCAAGATGTGCAGCAACGGCAAAGGCTAAACGCAGTTGCATACCACTGCTATAGCGCTTAAGTGGAGTATCCAGGAATTTTTCTACGCCACTGAAATCTACGATAGCATCAAAGTGCTTATCAATTTCATTTTTACGCATTCCGAGAATGCTTCCATTCATGTAAATATTTTCGCGGCCGCTTAGCTCGGGATGAAATCCTGTACCGACTTCCAGCAAGCTCGCCACACGGCCACGGCAAATTATTTTACCATTGGTTGGCGGCGTTATCTTACTTAATATTTTTAATAATGTGCTTTTACCGGCACCATTCCTGCCAATGATTCCTGTGCTTTCACCGGGATATACATCAAAGCTCACATCATTTAACGCATAGAAAGTTTTATCAACTTTCTGCTTTTGCTTAAATGGTTTTGCAATGGTATCTCTTAACGAGAGATAACTTTGTTGCTGTGCGCCGAGTGAAAATTTTTTACTGATATGTTGTACTTCTAATATGGGTTTCATAACGCTTAGGCTAAGTCAGCAAAATATGCTTCCGTTTTTCTAAAGGTGAAGATGCCGATAAATAAAAATAAAAACGCTGTTGCGAAACCGAATGCTACTGCCTGCCAATCAACCGCTGAACCTGTAAATACACTGCGGCAAAGTTGTATGGCAGAAGCAACGGGGTTTGCTTTCATAAATCCATTGATCCACGGGTTATTGAAAGATTTTGCGGAGTATAATACGGGGTTGGCGAACAATAAAAACTGTATCAAGAAGGGAAGCATATATTGAAAATCCCTGTACTTAACATTAAGCGCTGATAAAAATGTGCCGAGCCCGAAAGTAGTTATAAGTGTGAGCAGGATACCCAACGGCAGGTATAAAAATAATTTCAGGACGCTTACCTCCTGGTGATAATAAATAAGCAAGGCCGTATAAATAATTAATGCAAAAACGAAATCAACAAGCGCAGTTAATATGGCGCTTATAGGTATGATCAACCGCGGGAAATAGATCTTTTTTATGATGTTGGCGTTTGCGATCATACTGTTCGCACTGTTAAGCAATCCGTTACTGAAGATGTTCCAAATGAGCAAGCCACTGATCGCAAATACAGGATAGGGAATGCCATCGCTGCTTACGTTTAATGCTTTACTAAAAATCAGCGTGAACGTCACCATCATTATCAATGGCTGCAAGATGGCCCACAAAATACCCAATGCAGCCTGCTTATATTTTACCTTTACATCCCGCCAGGTGAAAAAATAAAATAACTCCCGGTATCGCCATAGCTCCGGCAAGCCAAGTGAAAATTTATTTTGGGGTTTTATTTCATATTCAATCATTGGGCTCCTTTTCGAAATAGCATGCCTTACTATATCATCTGCATCCATAAGGTTTGCGTTACTTATGGCAGCAGATTCGTGAATCACATTTGTAGAAAAATTAACCGGGGAAACAGATACGAAAGAACGGAACCTTTTACCAGCCCTGGAAAATGGCATTATCTTATCAGCTCCTATAAGCAAAAATAGCTTTCGGAAAAAGGCAAATAGCTTCTTCTTTACAGTAAACTGCAAGTGATAAGGTGTAGGGTTCATGTGTGTAAGAATTCTCGTTCTGAATGAGTAACGTTTTTTTTGCCGTTAGATTGTAAGATGCAATTGATAAACTTTTAGTGGTGGAAAGGAATGTCCACATCTTTTTAATGTTTTAACATAAGAAATAACGCTCTTGATTGTTTGGGACAAGGCTTGAGCAACGATTCTCAAAAAAGAAATTGAAATGATGATGCTTAGTTGTGGCTTAACTAATATTGTTTTTAGTGATAGTACTCTTTTCTATCATGCTGTAGGTAAAAAATTATAGATTACTATCAAAAGAAGGGAAATCAATTAATTCAAGTTGCTGGCAAATTATCTTTAATAGAAGAGTCTTATTTTTAGTAAAAATTTTTCGATTTAATTGAAATCCTGTTTAAAAAATAAACTAATTTTTAAAAAAAAGTAAATGTAATAATTGGATTTATATAATTGATAATGATTAACTACTAATTCCCCACGCAAATCCGGTAAACTGAATTTTTAACTATACCTTCATATTAATTACCCGATACACACGCAAAAATTTGAATTGAAGAAAATAAAATCAAAAGAATTGACCAGCTTATAAAGTTGTAAGTTTTTTATTCTCAGAAAGAATTAAATCTTATTCTCACTTCATTTATCTCAATCAGAATGGCTTAGAGAATTCAAGCCTGTTTTAAAGCAGCTTGGTTGATCAAAAATCATTTAAACTATAATCTATCTTTGTTTTAGTGCAACGGCTGGAGGGCTAATAATAATTGGCCTTTTCATTCTTTTAATATTCGTTTTTAAATTTAAATTAGTAAAAGATAATTTATGAAAGTAGTACTTCTTGCAGGAGGACATGGAACCCGTTTAAGTGAAGAGACAGAACTGAAACCAAAGCCAATGATTGAAATAGGCGGAAAACCGATTCTTTGGCATATCATGAAAATATATTCCTATTATGGTTTTAATGATTTTATTATTCTCTGTGGGTATAAAGGATACATGATTAAAGAATATTTTGCTAACTATTACCGCCATCATTCTGATTTGACCGTTGACCTCAGCAATAACACAATAAGTTATCTTAAAAATGATGCAGAACCCTGGAAAGTAACTTTAATTGATACCGGATTGAAAACCATGACTGGTGGCCGTATTAAAAAAGTTAAAGACTATACAGGCAATGAACCATTTTTGCTTACTTACGGAGATGGTGTTTCTGATATAAATATTCATAATCTAATTAGTTACCACAAAAGCCATGGGAAAGCAATTACCATGACATCTGTACAACCCGAAGGAAGATTTGGGGCATTAATAATTAATAACGAATATAA
>JBBPZF010000803.1:0-3203 GCA_038199105.1 Chitinophagales bacterium
CCTGCCCATATTGCTGTGTATTTAACATAGGCACTTTGTTCGTAAAATCGGCAATGCCAAAAGAACCATTGTAGGTAATTTTTGCCTTGCCTGGCTTCCCTTTTTTTGTTTGAATCAGGATAACGCCTGCCGCACCTTGTGTACCGTAAATACTCGAAGCATAGGCATCTTTTAATACTTGCATAGATGCTATATTTTCAGGATTAATATCCCGCAAATTGATATAACTGGGCACGCCATCAATTACAATTAACGGCGCTCCTCCGGCTATTGAAGTAAGGCCACGTATCTGCACGTCGACATTGCCTGAAGGGTTTCCATCTGTAGTAATGTGCAAGCCGGGAACAACACCTTGTAAAGACTGAAGTATATTTGTGGCACCATGATCTTTGCTTAATTCTTTTGCATTAACTACAGATACAGCGCCTGTTAAATTGGCTTTCTTCTGCGTCATGTAACCGGTAACAACTACTTCATTTAAAGTAGAAGTTTCTTCCGCCTGCAGCGTAACATTGATTACGTTTTCAGAACCTACTTTTTGTTGTTGCTCTATTTTACCAATGTATGTAAATTCCAAAACCTGCCCGTTGACGGCGCTTATTGAGAAATTCCCATTAGCGCCGGTGCTCGTACCGGCAGAACTGCCTTTAACCTTTACGGAAACTCCCTGTAAGGATTGTGAATCCTCATCTGTAACGCTGCCTGTTATAGTTTTCTGTTGTGCATAAAGCGAAGAATTAAATGAAAGCAGAGATACCAATAGCAATGGCAAGTAAAATTTCAACTTCAAAGGCGATTTCAGTTGAACAAGAAAGAATAGCAACCGGTTGTTTACCAATGTAACTTTTCTCATAGTTTTATTTTTTAGAATTATAAAAGACGATACCTGGTTTTTAAAATACATAGAACTTTAAGTTTATTCAGGCCTTCATAGGGTTGGATAGATAACCTTAAGTTATTAGGGATTCGAAAATTATTTAAACGATTAAGCAATCAACCAAAGGTTTTGAGAAAATGATCAATTAAACGATTAAGCAAGTTTTGAAAAAATATATTTATACTTCAAATTTTGGTCAATTTGGCTTCTTAAATTTTAAAGTTTTCTTACTAATATTTTAAGTTCCAATTAATTTTCATTTGATAAAATGATCATTAAACTGGCGACTCGTTTTTCCCCTGGTTAATTAAGAATCGAGATAGCCTATCAACAAAAAAAATGATAAACAGAAAAGCCAAAAATTGAAAGATCACCCATTATTAGAAATATGGGCGCCTGAAGTAATTGGTTTGGCATATCAAAAATCATTAGTTATATAATTGGAATATTTAATACAAATTAAACGTTTAAGCAAATCGTTAAACAAATGTAAAAAATATTTTTAAAACTAAAAAAATATTTTTGTAAAGTATTTTGAATTGGCTGGCAAACTCGAGATATCAGCGCCCGCAAAAATTTCTTTGGCTTCGCTTTTAGGAAAATATTTTTCTTCAAAAAGATAATTTCCATCGGCATCGCCTGCTACCATCATTGTAGGGAAAATGGCTAAATAATTAATGTCTAATGGTGTAATATGGCAATAGGTATCCAATAGTCGGCTCGTTGATTTTCCAAAAATTCGGGTTGTTCCGGGCAAATCCTATGTTTATGTATTACCTGTGACGTACAGCGAATTCTGTCATAAATGTCAACTGCATTTTTCTGCTCCGAATGAAGATAAATGTCAACTTTCATGTCACTTGCGCTCAGGAGGATTAAAAATTTGACACCACCGGCGGTTTTGTTAGGAATGAGCGAGACGTCTATGGAAATAAAAATATTCTGTCGGAATAGTTTAAAATAGATTTTAGAATTTATAAATCATTTTTTATTTTCATAATAGGCGCTGCGCTTATTTCCCCAATCGGAAAGATTTTTTAAACTGTATTTTGCAGACAGTCCCAAAGTAGTAAGATCATATTCCACCCGCGGCGGGAACCTCTTTATAGATGATTTGTGTTATATCAGACCATCTTTTTCTGAATGCAAAGAGTGCACACAGCCCACAGGCATTACGATTGCTTTTGCAAGTAGGAAGAGACATCACCCTCTGCCCTGTATGCGGGCAGGCGTACATGGAATTGATTAAAACATTTATTTATCAAACGGCGCCTGGTAAATGTGGAGCAGATGCGCAACCTGGGTTTTCCAAAAAACAAAAAGAAAATATGCTGTCCATAAAAATGTAGGGACCTTATGCATAGCATGCAGCAAAGTATAAGCAAACCGTTTGATGAGATCGCTGTACCTCTATATAATGCCCTTCCCAAAGCAATACAAAACATCCTACAAAAATCGAAGCTATTTTAATTGCCGGTGTCGCTAAACATCGCATAGTAGAAGCCTCCTGTATTAATATGGAGGCCTTTTATTTTCTTCAATCATCTATTAAATCGAGGGGCTTTCTTCAATACGCATAATATGCGTACGTTCGCCTTTCTTTATGGGTACAAGTTGGCTTTGTGTGTAGATTTTGTGTGCCTTGCAAATGTGCTAAATAGCGTGAGGCGGGGCGGCAAAGTCCTGGATGCTTAAATGTTTGCAGGATGTTTTCGGGTGATGTACAACAAGATCGCCTGTGAAATAGTAATTAAATCTTTCAGTCAGCTGATGCCAGCCATTTTGTATAAATACTGGTTGGTAAAAGCACCACAATTATTAAAATAATTCCTGCGATTATGAGATGTTTAACAGATTTTTTCATGATTTAGAAGTTTATCAAGATCAACGATAGATTGATTAAAGAACAAATATTAATGTTGTAAATAGCCAAAGAACAAAAAGAAAAGATTATGAAGTGAATGAATTATACATACAATAATAAATTTGTTTGGCTTTGCTCCTTGCCAAAAAGCATAAGCAGAAATTAATAGAATTCCGGCAAAAAAAGTTACTATGATATATGGAATGCTGTAATAATGTGACATACTAAAAAGTAAACTTGAAATCAATACTATATATGGAGTTTGTACATTTTTCTTTTTAAGAAAATTATAAGGTAATAACTGAAAAAAATAAGTTTCAGTTAAGGGGGCTATTACGCATCCTACTACGATCTTATAAAATATAGAGTGTTGATTGAAACTATTGTTGGTATTAATAACCGTTCCGGTAGATTATTCTATTAAGTATATTATTACTCCTGACAAAAGCTAATTATTACTGA
>JBBPZF010000804.1:0-3699 GCA_038199105.1 Chitinophagales bacterium
AAAATAGATGCAAACATAAACTCAAATGCTCAATAGGCAATAAGCAACCTGTCAATAATCATTCTTGCTAATTATTATGGTCAATAAGTCAATGGTCAATTGTCAATAAGTCAATGACTGAATGATCCGATGATTGAATGATCCATTGGCACAATAACTATTTAACGAATAAACTAATTAACTAATAGACTATTTCACCAGTCATCCCTTATTTTTGTTGAAATACTTTTTGATTTGAATCAAACTATATACGCCAAAGAACTTGTAAAATACTATGGTAAACGGGCGGTTACAAACAACGTGTCGTTCCAGGTAGGGCAGGGTGAGATTGTAGGATTATTAGGGCCAAATGGCGCCGGAAAAACCACCTCTTTTTACCAGGTAGTTGGTTTGATAAAATCTGATGAAGGAAAGGTTTTTTTAAATGATCTTGACATCACAAAACTGCCAATGTATAAACGGGCTAAAATGGGCCTCGGTTATCTTCCGCAGGAATCAAGCGTTTTTAGAAAACTTACGGTAGAAGATAATATAGCTGCCGTTCTTGAAATGACGAAGCTTTCCAAAAAAGACCAAAAAGAAAAACTCGAATCCCTTATTGCAGAATTTCACCTTGGCCATGTGCGAAAAAATAATGGTGATGTGCTCAGCGGTGGTGAAAGGAGGCGTACAGAAATAGCCCGTGCACTTGCTGTTGACCCAAAATTTATTTTGTTGGATGAGCCTTTTGCCGGTATTGATCCCATTGCCGTTGAAGATATTCAAAGCATTGTTACCAGGCTAAAATATAAAAATATCGGCATCCTCATTACTGATCATAATGTAAATGAAACTTTGTCCATTTGTGACAGGGCTTACCTGCTGATAGAAGGGAAAATATTTATTGAAGGTACTGCGGAAGAACTGGCTAAAGATGAACAGGTCCGCCGCTTATATCTTGGGCGTAACTTTGAACTAAAGCGAAAAGATTACCTGCATACAGATGCAATGAAATAAATGCGCATCGTTAGATAATTTTTTTGCCAACCACAACAAAGCGGTATTCTAAAACTGTCATGAAGAAACCCTTATTAATAGTTGTTACAGGAAGACCGGCATCAGGGAAAACCACATTAGCTCACGTATTGGCAAAGGAAATAAAATGCCCTCTTCTTTCGAGAGACGAGTTAAAAGAAGGTTACTTAAATACAATCGAACTTCATCATAATGAATTAAGTGATGTAGTTAACCGGGATATTTATGAAACATTTTTTCAGGCTATAGAGTTATTGATTTCAAAAGGGATATCAATTATTATTGAAGCTGCCTTTCAGCATAAATTATGGGAACCCGGGCTCTCTCTTTATTTAAACAAGGCAGAAATCCGTATTATAATTTGTACAATTAATCCTGACATTGCAAAAAGCAGGTTTATTAACAGGGTTATAAATGATCCTGGAAGGGAAAAATATCATGGGGAAAAATCAGTAGGTATAAGCAGAGAAACCGCATCTTTAATAGAACAATATGAAACCCTTGAAATGCCTGCTCCCACGCTGCAGGTGGACACAACTAATGAATATATTCCAGGCATCAGAGAAATAATCAATTTTATTAAATGAATAAAATACCGATGAAAGAAGGGCTGGCAAAAAACCGGAGGAGGGAACGCAACATCAACTTTCATTTTACTTTCTAAAAAAGTTCAAATAACAATTGCCAATAAAGCAATCAAACAATAAAGCAATTTATTATCTTGCTTGCAATGAAATTATTAAGCCCTGCCATATCACGATTAGCGAGATTACGCCTGTGGGGTGTACAAAACTGGATTGATAACCCGGTATCGGCTCAGCGGGATGTATTGCAGCATCTTGTAACGCAGGCTCAATATACTGAGTTTGGGCGCAAGTACACATTTTCAAAACTCTTCACCATTAAAGATTTTAAAAATAATGTGCCTATTCATGAGTACGACGATATAAAGCCATACATTCTTCGGATGATGAATGGGGCGGAAAATATTTTATGGAATACCCCCATCAACTGGTTTGCAAAAAGCAGCGGTACTACTTCAGAGAAAAGCAAGTTTATACCTGTAAGCGAAGAGAGCCTGAAAGACACGCATTTCATGGGATCGAAAGATGTGCTTACCAATTACTATAATAATTTTCCTGATAGTGATCTTCTGACAGGCAAAAGTCTCGTAGTAGGAGGAAGCCACCAGGTACATAGCTTTAATGAAGAAGTACAGTACGGAGACTTAAGCGCGGTGCTGATGCAAAATACTCCTTTCTGGGGCCATTGGATACGTACACCCGATCTTAGCATAGCTTTGCTTGATGAATGGGAAAGTAAAATTGAACAACTTGCGCAATGTACCATCAATGAAAACGTAACCTCCATGGCAGGAGTTCCTACCTGGACAATTGTATTGATAAAACGGATACTTGAAATTTCACAAAAGAAAACTTTGAAAGAGGTATGGCCTAATCTCGAGTTATATATTCATGGCGGGGTTTCGTTTACTCCTTACCGTGAGCAGCTCAATCACCTGATCGGTGCACCAATAAATTACCTGGAAATTTACAATGCAAGTGAAGGTTTTTTTGCTGCGCAAAATGAACCAGGTGATGAGGGAATGTTGCTTTTTACCGAACATGGAATTTTTTACGAGTTTATGCCGGTAGAAGAATATGGAAAGAAAAAGCCGATTACAATTGGATTAAAACATGTAGAGCTGAATAAAAACTATGCCCTGGTAATTAGTACCAACGGGGGCTTATGGCGCTACCTTGTGGGAGATACGGTGCAGTTTACTTCTCTCCGGCCTTTTAAAATAAAAGTTACGGGCAGAGTAAAACATTACATGAATGCCTTTGGCGAAGAAGTGATAGTTGAAAATTCAGACAAAGCCATTGCCGTGGCTTCAGAAAAAACAAATGCCATAGTTTGTGATTACACAGCAGCGCCGGTATTCTTCAGCGAGCATGAGAACGGTGCGCACGAATGGCTGATAGAGTTTGATAAACCACCCTTAGATATAAATAAGTTTACGGCCGAGCTTGATGCTGCTCTTAAGGCGGTAAACAGCGACTATGAAGCCAAGAGGTATAAAAATATTGCTCTCCGTAGCCCGCTTATTCATTTATTAAAAGCAGGAACTTTTAGAGAATGGCTCAAAAGAAAAGGGAAGCTGGGTGGCCAGCATAAAGTGCCGAGATTAAGTAATGAAAGAAAATTAGTGGAAGAAATAAAAATGATGATGAACCTTTGAGATATGAAAATTAAAAGTCTTCAATTAAAAAATTTTAAACGCTTTAGTGATTTAACATTACAGGATATTCCGGAAAGTGCTAAGCTGGTTTTATTAATTGGCAGTAATGGAAGTGGGAAGAGTAGTGTATTTGATGCATTTGAAGCTATAAATAAAGTTTTGAAATCGGAAGATACAGCGGATGGGGATGAAGGGAATTATTATAAAAAAGATAAATCCCAACCATATAATATTAGGTTTTATACATACAATTATGAAAAGGAGCAATTTATTTCATCTCAAGGAAGTTTTCTAAATCGCGATAACTCTTTTTATGGCAGAAGCGCAGTAAGATATTTTCCAAGAATAGAACGTACTGTTATCGGCATACCTATTAAAGTTGCTGATGATGGCGACCGGCCCGGTTATTATATTGACAGAGATAACAGGTTTGAGAACGATAT